>NZ_JBSXNR010000067.1:0-12843 GCF_056857735.1 Flagellimonas sp. L-11 | reverse complement strand
ATTCCGTTTCAAAGCGGACAGCTGTTCCGGGGCAAAACGGACACTTTTCCCATCTTAGAGCCATTAACTTTTAAAGGAAGGGATAATGGCCAACAATCCGATAGGTATGAGAGAAGTACGCGAACTATTACGATTATATTTCAAACAAGGGCTCAGTGGCCGCAAAGCGGCCCAGGTGGCCGGTATCGGGAAAACTGCCGCAAGCCAGTATATTGCCGGTTTCAAAAGCAGTGGAATCTGCATTTCGGCAATCTCCGGGATGAACGACAGTGAACTCATCAACCTGATCAACATCAGGAAGAAGACACTGAACCCGCGATACACGGCCTTGGAAAAACTATTTCCCGACTTTGAAAAAGAGCTTAAGAAAGTTGGTGTCACCCTGCAGCTGCTGTGGGAGGAGTATAGGCAAACGCACAGGGATGGCTATGAATACAGCCAGTTCTGCCACCATTATCACCATTGGCGCAAGGAGAGCAAGGTCAGCATGCATATGGAGCATAAGGCCGGGGACAAGCTCTTCGTGGACTTTACGGGCAAAAAGCTTTACGTTACCGACCCGGCTACCGGGGAGCGGGAAGCCTGCGAGGTATTTGTCAGTGTGCTGGGCTGTAGCCAGCTCTGTTATATTGAAGCGGTCCCATCACAAAAGAAAGAGGACTGGATCACCGTCAACCGAAATGCACTTCGGTTTTACGCAGGAGTCCCTGCAGCCATCGTACCGGACTGTCTGCGCTCTGCGGTGAGCAGATCCAATAGATACGAGCCTGACGTAAATCAGACCTATCAGGATTTCGCCGCCCATTACGGGACGGTGATATTACCGGCAAGGGCTTTGCATCCGAAAGATAAAAGTCTGGCCGAGAACTTTGTGCGATTGGCCTATCAGCGTATCTATGCCCCTTTGCGCAACGAGGTCTTCCACTCCATCGAAGAACTCAATCAGGCTCTTTGGGAAAAGCTCGACCAACACAACCAGAAAAACTTTCAGCATAAACCCTACAGTCGGCAAAGCCTTTTTGATCAGGTGGAAAAGCAGGAACTAAAACCCTTGCCGACTACCTCCTATGAGTTGAAACACTTCTGCCAGCTCAAGGTCCAATACAATCACCATATTTATTTAAAGGCCGATAAGCACTACTACAGCATCCCCTTTAAATATACCGGCAAAAAGGTAAAGGTCATTTATACCCTCTCCAATGTGGAGGCCTATTATAATAATGAAAGGATTGCCCTGCACCGGCGAAACCGTAAGCCCTATGGCTATACCACTAAAAACGAACACCGTCCCGCCCATCACCGGTTCCAGGCCGAATGGACCTCGGAACGGTTCATCGGATGGGGCCGTTCCATAGGACCTGAAGTAGAGCAGCTCATTGCAAAGATACTCGATAGCCGTCCCCACCCGGAACAGGCCTACAGAAGCTGTATGGGACTCTTGAACCTGGCGAAGAAATATCCTAAACCAAATTATCGCAAAGCCTGTAAAAAAGCCCTTGAAATGAATTGTCCGCAATATAAGTTCATCAAGAATATGCTCAAGAACAAGACTTTCGATGTGGAAGAGGAAGCGCTTGAACTGTTCCGATTGCCCACTCATAATAATATACGAGGAAAGGAAAACTTTAATTAAATCAATACTTATGAATACAAATGCAACCTTTGAAAAGTTACACACGATGCGATTGCACGGCTTTGCACAAGCCTATCGGGAAATTACCGAAAGCACCCAGGAGAAGAACTTCTCGCTGGACGAATGTATCGCCCACCTTATCGAGGCCGAATATGAAGACCGCTACAACAAGAAATTAAAGAGGCTGATCCGACAGGCCCGCTTCAAACAACAGGCCTCCTTTGAACAGATCAATTTTCATCGGCCCCGGGGCATGGACAAAAATATGCTGCTCCGCCTACAACAGGGGGACTGGATCAAAAAGTCAAGGGACCTGATCATTACGGGGCCGACCGGGGTAGGGAAATCGTTTATCGCCTGTGCTCTGGGGTTCCAGGCGTGTGCCCAGGAACTCAAGACCATGTATTTTACGGCCAATAAGCTCCTGGACCGAATGAACCTTGCCAAGGCGGACGGCAGTTATTTTAAGTTTATGGATAAAATAGCCAAGACAAAACTGCTTATCATCGATGACTTTGGCCTTAAACAGATCGATCACAAACAGTGCAATATGCTATTGGACCTTGTGGACGAGAGACACGGAAGTTCTTCCACGATCATCACCTCGCAATTACCCGTGAAATCCTGGTTCGACTGCTTTAAGGAACCAACGGTCGCCGACGCTATCCTTGATAGATTGACCAACGGTTCATACCGCATAAATTTAGAGGGAGAATCCATGAGAAAATTTAGAAAATAAGAGCAAAATATTTTTAATTAACTTGAGCAAAATTTTAGAAGAAAAGTGTCCGTTTTGAAACGGAACGCCTGTCCGCTTTCAGCGGATTATGCAGCACACTGAAGAAATTTTAAACTATTGCCGTCAATTAAGAATTGGGGGGATAGCAGACCGGTTCAATGAAATCATGGAAAAATCCGAAAGCAATAGCATAGGATACCTAGAATTCACCCTGGAACTTTTGAGGGCGGAAGCAGCACATCGCCAACAAAACGATGTAAAAAGAAGAAGAAAGCTGGCAGGATTGCCCAGAAAGAGTGACCTGGATGGCTATGACCATAGCTTTGAAAACGGAATGTCCAAGACCAGGATCAACCAACTCCGGGAACTTAACTGGTTGGACCAGGGATATAATCTGATGTTGATGGGGCCTTCCGGGGTCGGAAAAACCATGTTGGCCGGTGGCCTTTGTGCAGATGCCATTGAAAAAGGCTATAAGGCTTACTTCAGAACTATGGAAGAACTGGTGAACGTTCTGAAACTAAAAGAGGTTACCCGGTCCGCCCTGGCAGATTACAAGCGCCTTATAAAGGCAGATCTCATCATTATTGATGATATTATGCTGTTCCCAATGGAAAAAAACATGGCACTGGCCTTGTTCAACTTTATCAACCAGGTTTATGAAAATACCTGTTTTATTATAACAACCAATAAGATGGCCACGGACTGGGCCAGAATGTTGGATGATGAAGTGCTGGCAACCGCACTTTTGGACCGATTATTGTTCCGTTGCGAGGTGATCAATCTCAGTGGTAAAAGTTACCGGTTAAAGAACAGAAAAACTTTTTTTGATAATGAAAATTAAACAATGTACTTTTAAATAATCGTGTACTCTTGTTGCCAAAAACCGTGTACTCCAACTTACCAATTATTGTGTATTGTTACTTACCGACTACATCTGGCTTTATTTGCGGTTAAAGGAACTAGGCGCAAAACCTTTTCTAAACTTGAAAGACGGACATAAAACTGTTGATATTGCGATTCAACACGCCAAAATTCATATCGAAGTTGATGGGTGTCAGCATAACCTCCAATCGAATCAGGCAATGAGAGACCTACAGAGAACTTTCCATGATTTGGAAAAGGATATTTATACCATACGTATTCCAAATTCCTTGGTAAAAGACAACCTATTTGAGTGTGCTGATTATTTAATTCGGATAATTGAACTTAGAAAAGGTTATTCCATGGTTTCTAGGAAAAAGAAGAGAAAGCCTCAATTGTAATTTTCCCGCATATTCACAATTAGTAGCATCTTTTCACACTTAGGGCATTCGAAATCGATTACATCAGAATAAACCTCATTAAATGCTTCTATAGGTTTGCCTTTCCAACCACAGCTACATTTTAGAATTAAACTGTCTTTTGTTTTATCGAATTCTCTTGAGTGCATTTGTTTTGCCATATTATCTATCAGATTTTGTCATGTATTAGCGTGTTAAATGGATATTTATAAGTTGTGTCCTGCGTACATGTCTCTTACAATGCAGGACTAATTGAAACATTACCAGCCTATGCACAGAAGATGAATTCTTTATTCATTTTTACTCCTCATAGTATAATGAGTCTAAAAAAGCAGCTCTGAAATTGTTTACACTTTTTTCTATTCTATCTTTCGGTTTTGGATTAACCCACCATTCAGAATCATAAATCCGTTCAATTATCTCATCCCAATATCGATTATAATCCAGTCCAGATTTTATAATCTCAAAGTCTTTACAAAGAGCAGACCTGTTTTTACTAGCAAGGCAAACAAAAGTATCAGGTCTTTTCATTGCGAGAAGTCTTGTTGCCGTTCCTAAATAATTTCCGTTAAATGTTTTTTGGTAAGATTCAAGAAAACGTTGATAATGATTTTTTGTAATCTGACCAGACAAAGGGATTTCATCAAGGGCATTTGAAATATTTATATCGTTTTCTGCAATTCTATTTTTATAAATCCCAGCTCCTTTCATACTTCCAAAATACTCCCATTTAACATCCTTATCAACCCTTAAATTATTTGGAATCCCTGCAATAAATTTTCTCTCATCATCTTGTAATTTTTTAAAAGAATTAACCCTTTCAAATAGTGATTTGGCAATTTTTAAAACTTTTAAACGTGAATTAAACGATTGGTACGGGTCATTATACACTTTTCTAATAAATTCTTTCCAATCCATATTTGCCACAGGAACTAAATAAATTGGCTTAGTCCCACCCTGTTTCTTATTTCTTACATTACCATAATTGCCTGAAAGGCTATTGATTTTCCGTCTGTGGTTTTTCCAAGTATTTCGATAGTTATTTAATTTATTCTCATCAAAAATCTTTGATTCTCGCCAGACCTGATTGATGGTATCAAAAATGTTTGAAAGAACTTTGTCTGAATCTTTATCTTTTGAACTTATTAATGTTGAAATCTCTGTATTTAAATTAAATGCGGCTTGTGTGAAGTTTGCACTACCAACCAAAACTTCCCAATCTTTTTCTGAATTATAAAAAAGAAATAGTTTGGGATGGAATGTCCCTTCAGGTTGCATTATATATCTTACATTCTTGTTATCAAGGAAAGTCTCTATGAAATCAGGATGCGTTTGATAAAAATGTATTCCTACTAATATCCTTTTTATTTTATGTTGATTATCAGTCAGCTTCTGAAACGCAGAAGATGAACTACTTGCCCATGCAGTCAACCAGTAATATTGTTCATATGTACCCTGAAGCCTATGGAATTCTTTTTTTAATGTTTTTGAATCCGCTATTAATTGCATTTTGTATTATTTTTTTTGGTTGTCTGATTGCTAACAGCAAGAGATGTTTTTACTGTTTCCAAGATAATTAGGGATATTTAAATTTAAGGATTTAAGGAATAATAGTTTTTATTTAAAATTGGGAGTCAGGGTTACTGTTTGTTATGGGAACAGCCCCATCAAAAAGAAAACCGAATCTAAAAAGTACCCCACCCCATAAAGAATAGTATAAGAATCGAGTTTTTAACCCAAATTGATTAACAAATTGTTCGGGAATGAGTAGCTAGTTCTGCATAAATTGATAGTTAAATCGACAGATTTGGTTTATACCGTTCAGTATGTAAAAAACCTACAAACCATAGCTGAAATACTGTTTGTACAATTCCTCTTGTCTCTTTCAGAGTAAGGGATTCACTAGTTTTCACAACTATACATTCCCATTACAGGACTGCAAAGTTTGAGGGGGGGGGTAAAGCAAAAAAATAGATGTCGTAACTTTGTAAAACAAATAACAACAGGTAAAAATGTTGTTCGTTGCCTTGGATTTTTGTGGCTAAATACTGTCTTTGTCAGGTGTAACGTAAAAAATTGGTGTCGTCCCCACAATTAAGAGCAGATAGGGAATTGGACGATTGGCAGGTGCAAGGAGAACGCCACCGCATAAACGCAACCTTCGGACAAGTGTTTAAGTTTCTCCAAATCTCATCAATGTTGAATGTGTTGTAGATGAGGTCGAGGTGACGCTGGGCAAGTTACTTTACTGTTCATGGTGTCATTACACCACCAATGTCTTCCATGGCGAAGCTGTATCCAGTTCTAGCTAAGGGGCATATTGGTTACCTTCGGTTCTACTTGGCAAGATACTTAATAGATACACTATATATAAAGTTAAACTGTTTTTTCGACTTCTTTCCAGCAGCTACTTGAAAAGATTGTCTGATATAGGCAAACAGCCATTTAAACATGCTGAATTAAGGTTGGCTTCAGGTGAATTGTTAGTTCTCTTTATGAGTTCGTTCATACTCTTCAAACTCTTCCTTTGAAACCTCATTTCCCATAACATAATAACTGTCAATAGAATCCCAAAACCATATAATGCCATGTTTCTCTCCATTTACCCAATTAATTCTCCAGACAACTTTTTCTCCATAAATATCATAGATTAAATTAAGCCCATGACGCTTACCATTCTTAAATTCATTGGTGGAAACTAAACTCTCACCATTATAGAACTCTGTTTTGCCTTCCGTTTTCCCATTGACCAAATCAACAAGTATATACTGAGAAGTTTGTCGTCCTTCATCATCCATGATAATCTTATACTTACCATTTAACTTTTCACCATTTAACTTAACAACCACCGAGGTTGAATCCTCCGAAATCAGTTTTGTTAGTTCGGAGAAGTTCACTTCTTTGTATTCCTGTGAATAACTAGAAAAGCAGATAAGGATTATTATGTGTATTGTTTTTTTCATATTGAAAAACAGCTATTGCATTAACTAGTTTGTGATTTGTAGTCTCCTTTACCTACAAACACATTTCTTACTCCTCCAATAGGGTTGTCAACATCTTTTTGTCTTCTAGGTATCAGATGCATGTGACAATGAAAAACTGTCTGACCTGCATCCTCACCAACGTTAAAACCAATATTGAAACCAGAGATGCTAGGGTCTTCACTTGATAGTTTCTGTTTTAGTTTGTGAGTCAATCGATTGATTGCATTTAACTCTGGTTGGGACAGTTCAAAATAGTCAGCACAATGTCTTTTGGGTATAATCAAAATGTGTTTTGAGGTAACAGGGTATTTATCATAAAAAGCTACAGCCAGTTCATTTTCAGTAATAATGTCTCTGGAGATATTACAGAAAATACAATCTGATTGGCGTGTTTCATATTTGACATCTAGATTCCTAAAGTCAGTTTCATCAGTATCTCTTTTATTGGCATTACAAGTATAGCATAACGCTTGGTAATTATCTATGGAATCCTCACCGCCATTGTTTTTAGGCACAATGTGGTCTACTTCTAATGCTTTTTCTTCCTTAGATATACCACACAGCTCACATCTTCCATCAGCACGTTTTAATACTACATAACGTATAGAACCAGAGACAGCCTTTCTATTTCTTCTCCTGTGTTCCCAAATTTGATTACCTCTTTTTCTTATATAGTCACTAATCTTTAAATCACAAAGAGCAATCAGTTCTTGAACCTCAGCAGAAGACAAAGAGTCATAACTATTTAGGGTATAGATGTTCTTGTCTTTTTTTGCTACTTCATTTTTACGAAGCACTCTTCCCACCATATTATTGGTAATTCCCTCATAATACTCAACCTGTGAGAAGTCATAACTTAGAATGCTTTGAGCAATGGTCTTTTTATGGGCAACACCTCCATTTTCCAAAAGCACTTTTATCATGACAGGCTGATAGATGTGGGACATGCTCATTTTGTTCTCAATGAAGTCTTTTAGTCTACTCATTTTGTGAAAATAATGAATTGATGTTTATAAGGTTGCCATAGGAGATAACATTCTTTTTTAGAACTTTAGACCTGTTTGGTTACCTATAACATTATGGGTTTCCCCATCAATTGGAAAACGGAATCTAAAAGCACCCCCACCCTTTTTCCCTAAATTAGAATAAAGAATCTTAGTAAAAAACAACTAGTTCTGCTGGTTGGTTCGTTCATACTCTTCAAACTCTTCCTTGGTAGCTTCTTCTCCCATTATGTAATATCTATTACCCGTATCCCCATACCAAGTTAGTCCGTGTTTTTTTCCATCTTTCCAGTTAATTTTCCACATCACATATTCACCAGTATTGTCATAAACAGTATTAACCCCATTTTGTACCCCATCTTTAAACTGATTTATGCCAATCAATATTCCATCAACGTAGTACTTTGACTCACCTTCCGTTTTTCCATCAATAAATTCTGCAATTGTATATCTGGGAGTAGGATGTTTGCTGTCATCATATAAAAGCTTGAATTTTCCATTCAAAGGCTCATCATTTGCCAGAACTATCATGGTAGTTGAGTCTTTTGTTATTATAAAGTCCAATTCCGACCATTTCAGTTCCTTAACCTGTTGTGAATGACCAATTGAGTAAGTAAACATAAAAACTACTAACAATTTTGTGGTTGGTTTAAATGGTTGAGTTAGTAGCAACAAATATTTAAGGATAAGCATGAACTTTAATTTTTATTCAGAAAACAAACCTGACAAACAACGAGTAACTGCAATCCTTATATCATCAGCTTCTGTTACACCCTGACCTTCTCCAGTACAAGAGCAGACAAGTTCACTTGTTAGAGCTGAAATAAGCTGTATGGTAACCTCGATTGTGTAACCACTAGCTACGTCTCTTCTTCCACTTTCTCCATAATTCACTACCATTGTCTCATCTATCAAATCTGGCTTTAGTTCCGTTAACCTGATAAATCCTTCTTTTGTTAATATTCCTGCGATAACATCACTCGGGTTAACACTTTTACTAGAGGAATAATATTGTCCATCAATTGTAGTGCCAGAACTCGATGTTAAGCTATTGGTTGGCGATATGTAAACGTATTTATAGTCTGATGAGTTTCCCTTTTCAATAATGGTCACAGGTTCAAGGGTGGCAGGTTTAATTGTTGTACAGCTAGCAACTAAAATGCTGATAATTGCTGATAATGCGATGACTTTTTTCACTTTAAGGGTTTTTTTGATTAAAGCAGGCTTGGTATATTGACAAATACATGACTATTTCAGTTGTTCTCTAGCCTCTTCAATATTAATTCTAGCTTTATAACCATGTTTTTCTAGAAGATAAAGTAATTTCCCTCCATTAATCAATGTTAATGGTTTGTCCTTAGCAAATTTGAAGGAATCTGACCCATAATCTGAAGTTGTAACCAAGATACCTTTTGTAGCCCCCTCATTGACAACTGTTCCGTATAAATCCCTAACGGACGAAACTCCAACTATGTTGGTATATCTTTTAGCTTGTATAATTATCTTTCCACCTCTAATTGGGTCAGGGTCAAAAGCAATAGCATCAACTCCTCCATCCCTACTAGACTGTGTGACCTTTACTTCCCCATTGTTATTTTTAAATTCCTTTTCAAATATTTCCCTTATCAAATGCTCAAAATCCTGCCAATCCATAGCAGCTAAATTGGTGGATGAATTAACGGCTATGTCCCTTGATTCAATAAATCTATTATCTGTTCTTTCAATGGACATAATCGGCTTGACAGGAGTCAAATTGCTAATCTTGTGGGCTGAAATTCCTTTAAGTTTCTTGAAGCACTCCTTAGGGTCTACCTCAGGGAGGTTGATTTTAATAAACTCATTCTTGTCACAAACAACTGAAAGAATGCAAGCTTTTACTGGATGTCCAGTTGCTTTATCAATGGTTTTAGACCATCCGTTAAATACAATAGTACTTACAGCATTTATTTTATCAACCTTGAAACAAACTCGAATTAAATCCAATACAATACTATAGATAATTTCGCTGTATAGTTTTTCCAATTCCCTTGGTGAATAGTTTATTTCTTTATGCTCATTTCTGGTCTTAATATATCTGAACTCTTTGACCTTTGGGAGGTGTTCTATTGATGGTAGCAAATATTCAACTATTAATACATTGCCATCATTCTGATACTCAATATCAATTGATTTAGTGAAATGGGGGTCATAATTGATTTTGTCTAAAATCAATTGGTAATAGACTTCTATTGAATTACCTTTCTGTGTTGAATACTTAGTTCTTAATGATTTAATTTCGCTGTTGTTTCGCTTTTGTTCTTGATTAAATTTTTTGTAGTCAGAATCCCAAAGAATATGCTTTTCTTCATACATTTCAGTCAGCACATCAATCTGGGTGTCAACTTCTACTTTGGACTCTTCAAAGACCTTTTCTAATATAATATTGTATTCATTCTTTTTATCTTGAATTTCATCGTTCAAGTAGATATTGTCGGGATTATTTAAATTAAAATATTTTGGTTTTGTTAGAGCAAATAATGTTTTGAGGTTCTTTGGCATCGTTAATTTGGGGTCACTCAAATTATACTGCGAATAATCATAAAACAAATCCCAAATACTTTCAACTGTTATGGTTTCTTCTTTTAATATATTTTGAAGCTTTTGGATTGCATTTACTGGGTTGTATTCATTTTGTTTATTCTTAACAGCTTCAATATCAAATTCAAGCAAATCTTCCTTTAAACATTCTATTTTGTACAATATCCTATGCTTTTCCTCTTCAATTTCATTCAATTTGTGTTCAAATTGCTCCTTATGAGACGCTAAGACCTTATTTTGGATTTCCATTTTATCCATTCTTTTAGCGTCCCTATACTTGGTATACTTTATCAATCCATAAACCAAAAGAACCGCACCAATAAGTATCCCTAATGGTAGTAAATTGTCAACTACAAAACTGAAAATTCTACCTAGAATAAAAACAATAATGGCAAGAATTGCCAAGAATCCGAAGAATGCATCATCTTTTTTAGCCATGCTTAAATGTAGGGATTTTCTACTGATAAGTTACTCATCTTTCATGAGCCTTGTGACTTTTTGAACAGTTCCTATACTAACATCACATAGTTTGGCTGTGTTCCTTATTGAATGCCCTTCCTTTAATCGCTTTTGTACATTTGAGTACTTGGAAAGGAAAACATCTTTTGGTTCGCTAGAGCCTCTTAAACGTCCTTTATATCTTCCTTTTGCCTTTGCTATTGCAATTCCTTCACGCTGTCTTTCCAGAAGTGTCTCACGCTCCATTTCTGCGATATTGGCAAGAACAGATATTATTAACTTGAATGCAGAATTAGGCTTTCCCTTGACCATTGATTCAATTCCAAGATTGTCCACTTTTACCGTGACACCGTTTTCTTCAAATGTTTTTAAAGTGTGTAGAATGTCAAGCAGATTTCTGCCTAATCTATCTATGGCGTTTACCGATATATAATCGATTTTAGAATCTCTTACGGCTTCCAACAGCTTCCTTCCCTGTTCTCTTTCGTCAAATGGAATAGAACCGCTTAAAACGTCTAAGAATAGCTTTTCATTCGTGCTATTGTTTAACTGTCGTTCATACTTTTGGTCTGGTGTACTGATTCTTACATATCTAGCCTTCATATTCAATTTGTTGAGGTTATGCAGCTAACTTGTAACAATAATAGGGTGGGTTCAAATAATACAGTTGTATGTCAGGTTATACTCGGTGAATGGAGTTTGTTGTCGTATCATGGATAGGGTATAGTCTAATATTATTAGCCTTTAATGTCGGTCAAAAACAATTCATGTGAGTTGTCTGATTTTGTCATTATCAAACTAATCGCAATATCTTTATTAATGGAACGTTGAGATTAAATGTACTTTTTCATCAATCAAATCAAAATCAACAAGAAGGAATTTCACCTCACTTTAATGGGTACAATACCGCTGGTCTCTTTAGCATCCTTCTCGAATGAAGAGTTATATATTTGCAAGGGGGAGTACAGTAAAAAATATCATTCACTAAATCCTGTAAGGGACTTTCAAATTGTTCAACAAATATTTACAAAGTAGGAACAGATGAAGCAAAAAGATTAGGACGTACTCTATGTGGTTGGGAAGATTAATAGACTGTGATAGAAGCTCTTTGTCCTTTAAAAGGATTATGTTATGAAATAGTCATATAAATGAAACGGTCATAATGATAAGAAGAACCACTTTTATATTAGTAATTGGAATTTTAGTTAGTACTTCAAGTTACTCCCAGATTGATAAAAAGTTAATCAAAAGAGAAATTGATTCTTTGACACTAATTATTGACAGATGTCTTAATTGTGGTTATGAGTATTTCGTTAGGGCTAGAAAGCAGAGGATTTTAGGTAATGATATGGAGGCTATGAAAGATTTCGGTAAGTCAATCGAGATTGGAGTTGAGTATCCTAAAATTACTTTTAGACTTGCGGAGCGATATAATGAAAGGGCTTATCTAAAGATGGACTTAAAGGACTTTAGAGGGGCAATAGCAGATTTTGACGCAGCAGTAGAAACACAAGAGGGATGGGCAAGCTTGTGGACAGAGGTGTTTTTTGGACGAGCATACAGTAAGACCAAACTTGGCGATTTAGAGGGGGCTGCGGAGGATTACAAAAAGGTATTGATACATTCGCATGATGATAAAGTAACTTACCATAACTTGGGATTAATAACCATACAGTTAGGGGACAAAGAAAGAGGATGTAAGTATTTGAGTAAATCAGGAGAATTGGGATATTCACATGCCTACGAAGCAATTGCTCAATTTTGTAATTGAAAAAGTCCTTATATGTAGGAATCTAAACAGCTAACGCTTATTGAGAGATAAGATGTTCTCTAGGTCTTTAACCAGTATTTTATAAGAGGATTCTCTTTTTTCAGAAGGTGCAAACTCACTGTCAAATGCCCTAAATGATTTATCCAAATACTTTGCTGCCAAATAGAGGTAATCAACACTTGGTTCAAATTCTAAAATTACAGGATGTTTAAGAAACTTATGTAATGGATTAGAACTAACTTTTAAATTATAAGGACTATCTCATAAAGTGTGTAAATAGAAAATTAGCGGGGGCATGCCCCCGCTAATTTTTTGTCTAATTTTAAATATTTGCACATTATGAAGAAAGAAGAATTGTTCAACGACGATTTCCTGAAGCAGTTCAAATCGGGA
>NZ_JBSXNR010000066.1:0-69872 GCF_056857735.1 Flagellimonas sp. L-11 | reverse complement strand
GTAAGGGAACAGGCACGGATTTGGATGGACGATTACAACAATTACAGGCCACACAAGGCCCTGGGATATGTGTCCCCAAAACAATATCTGGAACTTAATTCCTTGTGCGGTACCGCACAAGGAATTAAAAACGATAAATTTTTTTGATGAAGTTTTAGAAAAATAAACAGTTCTATCTAAGGGAAGTCTACAATGCGAGGTGTGATGTCATTGATTTTGATTAAATATTGGGGGTAATCGTATCCGTCCGAGCAACTACACCTCATATCTGGGTTTAGCCCATTTTTCTGGGGAGATTAATCATCCCTGTTTTGTGGTAAAGCTAATGTCTTTGCCTTCAGCCCTTGCCTGACGTACCATTTGTTGCATATCTTCAGGGAGGGAGTCAATAGGGAGGATAAGATCATCAACCATGACCATATTGTTAAAAGGGTTGTCTTTTTCCATTCTGGAAGTAGAGAACTCTGGGCTGAAATGCCACATATCGAACATTTCTTTTATGACCCTGGCTTTATTGGATACTGTTGTAGGCTTTGTACCAAAATAATCGTGGATTTCCTTGGAAGGGATATAGGGTTCAAAGGATTTATCGAACAGGAAGTTGATGGAACCTATGGACTGTATTACCGCAGCAGCCCATATTTCCAGTTTTCCCCTTTTAAATGGGACTTCCCTTTTTCTGCCCATTTTTTTGATGAGCTTTTCGCAGAGTTCAAAATATTCCCCATCAAGTTTCTGGGCGCAAAAGGCCCCGGTAAGTTCCAGAAGGTGTTTTTGTCTTTCTTTAACTTGGTCTTTGGTCATTGTTTTATCTTTTATGGTTTGTCTGCACGGTACCCTGGCAATAATTCCTCCAGTTTTTGGATGTTGTGATCAGGTATTTTTTGGAGTGTGTCCTCTAACCACTCTTGAGGGTCAATGCCTTGCATTTTACAACTACCGAAAAAGGAATATAACATGGCCGCATCTTGTGCAGCCTTGTGGGAGCCTGCGAACAAGAAGTTTTTTCGGCCAAGGGCCAGCGGACGAATGGCATTCTCGATAAGGTTGTTGTCAAGTTCGATTCTGCCATCCTCAAAGATCACCTCGAACTTGGGGTATTGATTTAAAAAATACGTCATTGCTTTTCCCATGGCACTTTTGGGCAACACCTTAAATTGCTCTTCCTGTATCCAGGTCTTGACCTCTTGAAGTAGCGGCAGCACCTTTTGCAGCCTTAGTTCTTTGCGCATTTCGGCATCCCCGGCCGCTGTTTCTTTGATCGCCCGTTCCCGGCTATAAATTTCACTAAATAAAGCCAATGCTTTTTCTGCCCTTGCTTTATCCTGGTCCCGGGCATCCACAAATTTTCGCCTGGCATGCACAAGGCAGCCCGCCATGGCAATGTCCGGATCTACGCCGATTTTATCATACACACTATATCCATCACATTGGACGTAACCCTTGTACCCGTCAAGGAGTTCCTTGGGGCCATGTTGCCCGCGTCCTTTGCGGTAATCAAAGAGCACCAGTTTTCGCAAGGGGTCATGATAGACCCATTGATACCCTTGATGTGTACTGCCTTTTTTATCACTGTCCAATACCTTGATCGGACTTTCGTCGGCCTGGATGTACCCGTCTTCGAGGATTTTCCGCTTTAAGGTATTGTAGAGGGGTTCCAGTAATCGGCAACAACCCGACATCCAGTCACTCAAGGTACTGGAAGCGGGTTCCCAGCCAAACTCCCGTTTAAAACGCTGGATCTGACGATAGAACGGCAAGTGGTCAATATACTTGCTTACCAGGATATAGGCCAATAAACAGGCCTCGGCAATGGATTTTTCGATAGGACGTGTGGGAAGTGGCGCGATGACCACCCCTTGCTGGTCTTTTCTGGCGTATTTAGGACGAATGGTCCGTCTTTTGACCAGACTGGCCGGGGTGTATTCCAGAGTTTCACTGACTTCCTGGCCAATCTTTTTCAGGGTGCTTACATCTTCTTCCGGTTCAAGAATTACTTCCCGTACCGGAAGGTGTTCCGGCAAACTACCGCGCCCAGGGTGTTTTTGTTTTTCCCGGGTATAGGTGATGGTCTCTTTAGGAATGGCCACTTGCCCGGTCTTATCTGCGTTTTCGGAAAAAAGCGATAGTTGCTCCTCCAAGATCTCAGGAATAAAACGTTCCGATTTAAAGCCCTGGATCAGTTTGTAGAGTTGCCCGAGTTGTACCTCCAAAGCGGAGATCTTCTCCTTGAAGGCTCCATTGGACGCTCTAAGTTGCCGGTTTTCTCTCTGTAGCTCCTGATAGGTCATCGGATAGCTAAAATACTACCCTTGTTAAAAATACACCAGTATTCAGCAGGCTTTTTCATAGCGTTTTCTTCGGGCAATATTGGTGATGGCCACCCCGTCGATGAGCATCACCAGTTGGGTGTAATCCAACTGGAGCACACCCACGGATGCATCGTATTTTGGCAACTCAAAGGTGCCTCCCTCCAAGCGCTTGTAATACAAAACAAAGCCTCCGGACTGCCAATGCAGCAACTTGACCTTATTGCGGGCTTTATTGATAAAGATATAGACCGAACCATCCAGGGGACTATGTCCCAATTCTCCAAGGACCAGACCACATAATCCGTCAAAGCTCTTCCGCATATCGGTACCGGGAAGATATAATTGGTAATTCAGGGAGGAACTTAAAGCGAACATTACAGGGGAATTTCGATTTCTACACCGTTGCCCAACCGGATGTACATACTCCGGGAGGATGTTGGCCGGGAAGAATGGGTCGCCGATAAAGGAACAAAATTACTTTTTGTTGGTTTGGCAACCCCCTCCCTGGGAAACTTCTGGAGCCAATAGCAGAGTTTTCCTTTGCTGATTCCATGGGCACGGGCAAAAACCGATTGGCTCTGTCCTGATTCATAATAGCTATTGACCAGCTCACGCATTTCTGTGGCAATTGAAGATCGGGTCATTTTGATTATATTTAGAAAGCTAAATTATAACCCACAGAGGGTTTAGAAAAGATGCACTTGGACGGACGGATACGGGTAATCCAGTGACCCGATATAAGAAATTCCTAGAAAACTTGTGAAGAGTCAAATAAGGATTTTACATAAGGGGTACGGATAAATATAATCAACAAGTTGGAATTGCAGAAAAAGCGGGTTCATTGCCACACCACGCTGTCTTTATCAGCCGTCTGTGCCCCCATCACTATATCGTAAATTTACGAAAAAGGGTTGGAGGCAACTTTATTACAGGCGATGATAAAGGACTTTCTTGCTCTGAACTGTCTACCCCATCCCATCAATAAAGGTTTCCACAAAGTCTTTTACCTTACCTAATATTCTGTCAGATGAAGTAGCTCTCTCCCTAAGGCTTGGCCTTTCGTTCATTACGGCAATAATCGAATCTCGTAAGGGCTCTTTTTCCGTGAACAGGTAATTGCTTACCAAATCAACCAACTTCTGGTAATCCAAGTTTTCTTCTTTGGCCAATTGAAGTATGGCCTTTTTCTTCTCTATCGTCCAAAAGGATTCAAATTCATTGGCCACCAGTTCGGAGTCGGTTATCAAGGGTAGATTTTCCGCTATAAACTTCTCGATCAGTTCTTTTTTGCTCCTTAATTGGGTTTCCGAGGCCAATATGTCTGAAATCGCTTTCCGCTGTTCTTCTTGCTCTTTTGGCTCTGAGTCGTGGAGTTTGGCCAACAGGGTCAGAATATAAGTGACATTTATTTCATCTCTTCGGATCAGTTCCAATTCAAAATCTATATCGTTTAGAATAGATACTTTCTCCTTCTGGGTTTCTGATCTTATGGTGTCATATAAATCCAAGTACTTGCTCTTGTAGTTCTCAAAGGTTTGTTCGTCCATTCCCAAATCCTCAAAACTAAATTCGGTGAATGTTCCAAGTACATTTTTTACGCGCATCAATTCCCTAAAGGCCTTTACAAATTCCAGTTCTTCAGCTTCAGAAACCAAATCGTTCACACTATCAAAGGTTGGTGCAATGGCCTTTACACGCTCAACGGCTTCATCAAATTTTTCAACGTAATTCTCATAGGGTTGCACTATGATCTCTTCAATGGCTTCCTTGTTGGAAAATAGTGTTATGGCCTCGTCAGTGGGTTCTTTAAGGTTTCTAAAGGCCACAACATTTCCTTGGGATTTAACTTCATCCAATATCCTGTTGGTACGGGAATAGGCCTGTATCAAGCCATGGTACTTTAAGTTTTTGTCCACGTAAATGGTGTTCAGCAACTTACTATCAAAACCTGTCAAGAACATATTGACCACCAACAAAACATCTACTTGTCTGTTCTTAACTCGTTTTCCAATATCCTTGTAGTAGGAATAAAATTCATTGGTGGAATAATTGGTTTTGAACATCCCGTTATAGTCAGCTATAAACGCTTCCAATTTATCCCTTGTATGTTTTGTATCGTACCTTGATGGGGGCTCGGCCGCAAAATCATCATAATCCTCATCGGGGATAAAGCCCTGTGCGTCCTCATCCAATTGGTTGGCTTTGTAGGAGAAGATGGTGGCTACTTTTAAATCGTGTTCGCCTGCTTCTTTTTTGGTTTGAAACAATTCATAATACTTTATCAACGTCTTTACATTCTGAACGCAAAAAATGGCCGTATAACGTCGATTATGGGTTTTACGGTTGTGATTGTTGATTATAAAATGAACATTGTTCTCCAATCGCTCAGGAGCCTCCAAAACCTCTGCGGTATTGATGTCCTCTACTTTTATATCGACAACATCATCTTTCGGTTTTACGGTGTTCATATACTCGATTGAGAACTTTAAAACGTTCCTGTCCCGTATGGCATCGGTGATGACGTATTTATGCAAGCACTCCTCAAATAAATCCTTGGTGGTTCTTCTACCCAGCTTGTTTTTTAATGAATTATCGGCGAAAATGGGAGTGCCCGTAAAACCGAACATTTGGGCATTGCCAAAGTAGGTTTTAATGGCATTATGGGTATCGCCAAACTGGCTACGGTGGCATTCATCGAAAATAAATACGATGCGCTCGTTTTTTAGCTTATCCACTTTGGCCATGTGCTTTGGCTTGGAAATGGCCGTATTCAATTTTTGTATGGTGGTAACAATGAGCTTGGTGTCATCGGAGAGCTGTTTGACCAACGTACTTGTATTGTTCGTGGCATCAATGCTACCTTCGCTAAAGCTATTGAACTCTTTGATGGTCTGATAGTCGAGATCCTTACGATCGACCACAAAGACCACTTTGAGCACATCTTCCAAATTGGTAAGTATCTGGGCTGCCTTGAACGAGGTCAATGTTTTGCCCGAACCCGTGGTATGCCATATATAACCAAACTTGTTGCTGTTTTTCACACGCTCCACAATCGCCTCTGTGGCGTAATACTGATATGGGCGCAGCACCATTAAGGTGTTGGCCGTATTCAGCACAATGTATTTGGTGATCATCTTGGAGAGATGGCATGGCTCCAAAAATGCTTTGGCAAACTCACTTAACTGCGTAATGATGTTGTTCTCCCTATCCGCCCAAAAGAAGGTTTGTTTAAAGGAACGTGCTTTTACAGGGTTGTTGGCAAAATACTTTGTGTTGACCCCATTACTGATGACAAAGAGCTGCACGTATTGGAACAAACCACTTCCTGAACCAAACGAATGCCGCTCATAACGGTTGATTTGATTGAAGGCCTCTTTCATTTCCAAGCCCCGTTTTTTCAGCTCTATTTGCACCAATGGCAAACCGTTGATGAGTATGGTGACATCGTAACGGTTTTTGTAAGAACCTTCCATGGTGATTTGGTGGGTGACCTGGTATTGGTTTTTGCACCAATGCACTTGGTTGATCAACTCCACATACCCCGTTTCTCCGTTATCTTTGGTATAAGTGATACGGTCACGAAGTGTTTTGGCCTTTTCAAAAATGTTGCCTTTTGAGAGTTGGTTCAATATTTGCCTAAATTCTGCTTCCGAAAATGTGGTCTGGTTATGTTTTTCCAACTGCCTTTTTAAGTTGGCAACCAACTCAGCTTCATCTTTTATACTGACTTTGGTATAGCCTAAGTCCTGTAGCTGTTCAACAAGGTTTTCTTCTAATATGTATTCGGGTTGGGTGGTCATTTATGATTGGTTTCTTCTTCTCTCAAAGTGTTCCAGTTCAAATTGGGATAAAGTCTGGTTATTTAGAAAATTTACTCTAATGTATTCAATGATAGCCATATAATCATCACTATCGTTTATCTGGGTCCAGCTGACGATGGATTTTGGTAAAATATTGGACTTTTTTGCCAATACAAATAAAGACTCTTGAATACGTCTATCTAAAGGAAAATGGGGTGGTTCAGGGTAATCAAAAAGACACCATAAATACTTCAACAAGAGATTGAGCAGTTTTTGACTGACACCAAAATTCAAACTATGGTTGTTGGATAGTATGTTACTTCTAATGTACCCGTGAGAAGCATCAGAAATACTTTTTATTTGATGTATATGTGTTTTATCATCAATTTTATTATTGTTCTGGTATACTGGTAATATGTCCGTTTCAATAAATTGCTGAAGGTACTTTTTGAACTTCTTTTTTTCATCACTCTTAGCACCTTTTACATAAACATTTGCTCTTTGGAACGCTGCTCCAAAAGTGAGTGTCCAAATCTCATTGTAAATAAATTTATTTTGGTACTTATCCATGATGAAAAGTCATTTGTTTCAACTTTTAGCCTTCAAAGATGCCAAAGGTGCTTCACTAGCTTTACAGATTTCCAAAAGTTTCTCTTTAACAAACTCAATCAATTCCTCTCGTTGGCTGGCATTAAATAGCTTGGAACGCTCACTTACATTATCAAAATACAGTATATCCCTGTTATAAGGCCATATATTGCTTTCCCTAAAGCCTGACTGAAAATATGCATGTTGCCCCAAGGCTTCTTTCAAAGGTGCTCTTTCCACTTTATCTTTATTGGCTATAATGCCATATATAGATTTTTGCCAAGGTATTTTGGATTGTCCTTCCAATTTGATGGAAATATTTTTTGGCCATTTGTCATTGGAAATAATTATTCCCTTCCAAGACTGGCTCAAATCATCGTCCGCCTTTATGTTCCAGTGGTCATCCAATGTACTTTTAAGTCTTGCCACAATCTCATCCACAAACTGTTTGGTAGTTTCCAGTTCCACATCGGAGATTGCATTGCTAATGGTTTGGGCTGCATTGTAGTTTTCCTTGACAAGCTTGTGCATTTCTTTTTCCATTACATCAGATAATTGATTGGTTAGTTTCTTTAATAAAATAATGTATTGCCGTATGGAATCCCTAAGAATCGGGTCTTCTGCGGATTCCTTTAAACAGGCTTCCAGCCAGTCTATGATATCTGTTTTATACGAAAGACAATAATAATCCTTGTCCAGAACCAATTTACCTTTACTTTCTGATGAAGCATTGGAACCATTGAGCGTTAAGTAATATACCGTGTTGTTTTCTTTGTTATGATTACAATAGCGCTGTAGTTGCACATTCTGGTCGGCTGCGTAGATTTTATTCTCAATGCAAATACTGTTGACTTGGTCGGTGATGTAAATGTCCACCCTGCCCCCTAATAGGTTGGCGTCGTCTCGCTTTCCAATAAACTTTTCCAAGACAACACTTGCTTTATCCAAATTGATGGTATCATTCCCCACGGTTTGTAAGAACAATTGCAAAAACAATTCTCCCTTTAAATGCGAACCTTTGGGGTTGAGCAATTCTCCTAAAAAAGCGGAATGTGTACCGTTCTCCTTGTGTTCCATATTTAGGATGGAGAACACATTAAAGTTTTCACCTTTTAATCTCGACACCTCATTGTGGTGGGCAATGATACGCTTGGCATCTTTTATTAGTTTTTTTTCGTTGGTGTACGTCATAATCAATAAGGCTACACAAACATTTGTTGTAATAGGCCTTTTTTAAAAGTTTGGGTTTGCGCTATTAGGGTCTGTACCACAGCTATTTTTTTATCGATGGCACTTAAAAAGTTAGCGATTTGGGTTTGTTCTTCAATACAGGGAAAATAAAACTTCAAATCCCTAACTATTTTACCAGAAAGATTTCCTTGCCCCCCTTGAATGTAGGTTTTGACGATTTTGTCTTTATTATATTTCAAAATTTGATACAAATATTTTTTATCCGCTGTTGTCCTAATGCACATTACGGCCTGGTTGATTGCTCCGTTAATTTTAGATAATGCAACTTCTCCGCTAGTTGCCCCATATAGGGCATATAACAAATCCCCTTTATCAACCAATTTCGCAGATGAAGAATTTAAAGCATTTTCAGAAATATAGTTGTCTACTTTTTCATCTGATATATTACCTGATCCGATAAATGGAATTGTTCCTGAATAAAATTTTTTATTTGTACTTCTTGGTGTACCTCCAGAAAAGAATTTACAAAAATCCCCCAACCGTTTCTCCTCCCAATCAGGATACGCACTCCCATCCGCTCTCGTAAACCGCAATTCTTGAGAAAAAGTTTGTTGCATAACGCCTTTTTTGTAATGCTCCAAAAGGCTTTTCTTTTGTTGTAGTTGCGCTATTTTTTTATCCACCGACGAAAGGAAAGAGGCGATTTTTTGTTGTTCGGGGAGTGTAGGAATGTTAATAGGTATACTTTTGAGGTCACCTGTAGTAAACCCTTTTATTGAGGTTCCTTGAGAGTATTGAAAAAGAAGCTTACCCTTTGACATGAAATAATAAGCTATGTAATAGCTATCATCTTTCCTTGGTATTAAGTTTGCAAAATCCTGACTTGTGCATAAGTCTTGATTCGCAACAGCCAGTTTACCAATTCCTACCCTCGCAACAAATAATATACTACCCTTAGTTATAACTTTAGTCGCACTTTCAGTTATGCCTAATTCAGATAAATATCTTGAAATATTAATATTGTGAATGTCATTTTCCTTAATGTCCGAACTTGAAATCCAAGGTGTTTCACCTTGCCAATACTCTGAATTATTTGTGGATGGGGTGCCTCCTCCTTTGAATGTTCCCAACATACCAACTTTTTCAGCTTTCCATTCATCCGAAAACTCTACAAACCTTAATTTCGGCACCCGTTTCTGTTCTTTCATGTTCAAAACGGCGTTTTTAGGTTGAGTTGTCGGCAGAAATCGGCTATAAGGGCATCTGTTTCGGTCATCTCTTTTTCCAATTCCTGCAAATCAGAGGCCACTTGGTCTAAATCCAGGGGTTCCTCTTCTTCAAAGGTGTCCACATAGCGGGGTATGTTGAGGTTATAATCGTTTTCGGCCACCTCTTCCAAACTCGCTATATAACTAAATTTGTCTTTGGTGCTTCGGGTGCGGTAAGTATCTATAATGGCATCAATATGGGCTTCGTTCAGTTTGTTTTTATTGCCGTCTTTTTCAAAACCCTGTGAGGCATCAATGAATAAAATGTCATCGTTGTGTACCCTGCATTTGCTCAACACCAAAATACAGGTGGGGATGCTTGTGCCATAGAAAACATTGGCGGGTAAACCTATCACGGCATCCAAATAATTCAGCTCCTTTATCAGGTATTCCCTGATCGTGCCTTCGGCACTGCCTCTGAACAAAACACCATGCGGCAACACGCAGGCCATAGTGCCGTTTTCCGCCAATTGGTACAGCATATGTTGTACAAAGGCAAAATCGGCCTTACTGGTGGGTGCCAAACGCCCGTATTGGCTAAAACGCTCGTCGTTTTCATTCAATGGGTTGTTTTTACCTTTCCATTTGGCGGAAAATGGCGGGTTGGCCACAATGGCCTCAAAACGCATATCCAAATGTTGGGGTTGTTCCAAAGTGTCCTCCTGCCTAATATCAAAATGCCTAAAATGGACGTCGTGCAAGATCATGTTCATCCGTGCCAAGTTGTAGGTGGTCCGGTTGAGTTCCTGCCCGAAAAAGTCATCCACAGGCACCTCCCTGCTCACACGCAACAATAAGGAGCCGGAGCCACAAGTGGGATCGTACACGCTTTTAAGGCGTTTTTTGCCTGTGGTCACTATTTTGGCCAGTATCTTGGAGACTTGTTGCGGGGTGTAAAACTCCCCTGCCTTTTTCCCTGCACCACTGGCAAACTGGGAAATAAGGTACTCGTAGGCATCGCCCAAAACATCCGCCTCGGCATCTTCCAAGGCAAAGTCTATTTTATCCAAATGGAACAACACTTTGGAGATCAAGCTGTTTCGGGCTTCGGTGCTTCTGCCCAGTTTGGTACTGTTGAGGTCCAGATCTTCAAAAAGCTTATTGAAATCGTCCTCGCTTTCCGTACCCATGGTACTTTGCTCTATACTGTTGAGAATGCTTTCCAGATCGGCAAGGATAAAGTTGCTCTCGTTCTCGGTATTGGCATTGCCCTTTTTGGCTTTGGAGCTAAAGAGTTCATCAGGTTTTAGGTAATACCCCAACTTTAAAAGGGATTCCTCTTTAATGGCTTCCAAATCGTCTGCATTGGTAACCAACAGATAATCCTTAATTTCCTCGGTTTCCAATAATGTATTGGCGTACAGGTATTGCTTTTCGGAAAGGTATTTGTAGAATACTAGTGATGCGTTAACTTTTTAAAATTTTGTTCAATCCCTTTATACACGGGGAATTAAAAGCGTTCTTTGATTTTTTGATTTGATTTGGCCGATATCTTGGCGGTTTGTTAAAATGACCGTCATGAATTCTGGAAAATATGTTTTTGCCCAACTCCTTGAGTACGTAAGCAGGTACGAGTTCGATAAATGCGTAAAAAGGTACAACGGAGATTACAGGACCCGGGATTTCAACTGTTGGAACCAGTTCATCCAGTTGTTCTTCGGACAGCTGACTTCCAGGAATTCACTAAGGGATATCTCGACCTGCCTCAGGGCCCACAGGAACAAACTCTACCACCTCGGCTTTAGCGGACACGTCAACCAATCGTCGCTCTCGCGTGCCAACGAACGACGGGACTGGAGGATATTCGCGGAATTTGGACAGTACCTTGTGGATCTGGTCCGGCCAATGTATGCCGATAGCCGGGTCCCCAATGTCAAACTGGACAATGAGGTCTTCGCATTGGATTCCACCACGATTTCCCTTAGCCTTGCGCTGTTCCGATGGGCGCCCGGGAAATATTCCAGGGGAGCCGTTAAGGTCCATGCGCTGTTGGACCTGAGGGGGAACATCCCGTCATTTATACTGGTAAGTGACGGAAAGTACCACGATAGCAACGTTCTCGACCTATTAATGCCCGTACCCGGTGCGGTCTATCTCATGGACAGGGCCTACGTCGACTTCGAGGCGCTTTACCGAATGGATACGGCCGGGGCCTTTTTCGTCTCAAGGGCGAAGTCCAACATGGACTACAGCGTTGTGGAACAGAACTTCAACATTGATCCGGCGTCAGGACTGAGAACGGACAGGACCGTGACCCTTAACGGGCATAGGTCGAAAAAACTCTACCCAGGGCCCCTTAGGCTCGTTGAATACCATGACCGGGAAGGCGATGTCGATCTCATTTTCCTGACCAACAACATGGAAGTGTCCGCTCTCGAGGTCGCCAAACTGTACCGCAACAGATGGCAGATAGAGACCTTCTTCAAATGGATCAAGCAGAACCTGGCCATAAAGAAACTTTGGGGGCACTCCGAAAATGCCGTCAACATCCATATCTGGGTAGCGATCTGCACTTATTTGGTAGTGGCGCACGTAAAACATTCCTTGAAAAGCGAGCTATCCATTTATGAGATAATCCAAATATTAGGTATCTCCGCCATGGACAAGACTCCCCTGAAGGAGTTGCTCACAGAACCAAAATCAAATCAAAATGTCAATGAACAGATGAATTTATTTAGCGATTAAATGTTAACGCATCAGTACTATTTGTAGAAAATAAAGCCTAGAATATAATCTCTAAACTCGTCGGCATCCATTTTGCCTCTCAACTCATTGGCAATGTTCCATAATTGCGTTTCGAGCAGTTTCTTTTGTTCTTCGGACATGAAGTGTATTTAATTTTGGGTAGGGGAAATCTTATTCCTCCCAAATATATGGAAACATTCGGTTTTTAAGGGTAGCTTACAGATGGTCACGGTGGTGGGAGAGGTGCACTCCGTCATTTAATGCCGTAGCCGTGAGCCTGAATATCACCGTTTTTTATTTTTCAAAGCCCATTTACAAAATCTCCGATACTGGCCCAAGTCCAAGTCACCTTTTTAATTCCATTTAATTCATCAGGAGTGTCAAAGAGGTCACAACCCTTCATATAAACACCTAAAATTGGCACCTTTTCTTCCTTCGCACATTTGATTTCCCATATTGCTCCATCGGCTTTCTTGAGGTGCTTGGAAATTAAAACTATGACTCCATGACAACCTTTGATTTTAGTCCGGCATCTTGTCTTCCATAAGTCACTCCAAGGTTCTTTGACTGATATATCAACTAGTTCATAAGGTACCTTCTCATTCCTAGCTTGACCAATAAATAGGTCCCTTGTTGTTTTATCTTCGATTGCGAAACTGGTGAAAATTCTCTTTGCCATTTTATAGATATTTATTTGCAAGTTGTAATCAATGGGTAGATTTCATATGTCAGATAGCCGATTTGTAACAATGCCAAAACAACTATGAAAATTCTGAATCTCTTAATTACTTTAATTTCAGTTTTACTGTTTGGTTCGTAGCCAATTTCTTTAAGTACTTCCCATTCATCTTCAAACATATTTGAACGAAGCTGTTTCTCAATTTTATCAATAACAGCAAACTTACCTGTGTTTAGTGTACCATAGGAGTTAATTAGTTTAGCCCAAAAAAATGAAACGATCAGCGCCATAATGGTCATGAAAAGCATTCCAATAACTCCCAAAGTCGCAAATTCAAAAGCTTTCGCAAGAATAAAACCAATTGACAACATTGAGGAGGTAACAGTAAAAAACAGGTTGTTAACCTTTAGTCGTTGGTCAGTAACTTTTTCTGTAGAGTTAACCATGATTTTGTATTGTTCCAATTTTAATTTTTGGTCAGTTTCGAAGGTTTTTCTTAGGTACTTGAGGCTTTGTTCAGGACTATCAAACACCTGAAACGCTTGACAAAACAGTATAGATTCGGGGGTGGCATTGTTTAACTTGATTCCTACAATTCTTTTGTTTAAGTCTTTGGCTTTTGCATATTCCCATATAAGTTGGTCACTTTGAAATGTATCTGAGCCAATTAGAAATACCACAAAATCAACTTCTTTAAATTTCTCCTCAACATTGTCTTTCCATTTTTCGTCATGGTCCATTTCTCTTAGAACTGTAATCGAGTTCTCAGTCAGTTGAAACAACGAGTTGATAATCTCATCGGATTCTATTTTATCGGAACTTCTATGACAGATAAATAACTTCATACCCTAATGTTGTTAATAAAGCGTTCAAGATTTGACCACGACCATAAGACAACTTTTTCCCCTTTCAATTCAGGCAGTATTGCTCCTTTGTCGTTTTTTTTGATGTGCATTCCAATTATTGGCTTGTTCTCTTCTCGGGCACATTTCATCTCCCATCTCGCTCCACCTGCCTGCCAATTGTTTTTGCTTAAGAGAACAATAACTCCATCACTTCTTTTAATTTTTGTTCTACATTTTTTCTTCCATTCAGATTGTTTCCAAGGTCTTTTTACAGACATATCCATAAATTCGAAAGGAGATTTCTTATTTCTAGCCTGACGCACTAAATGGTCTCGGTAGGTTGAATCTTTCATTGAAAAGCTTATGAAAATTCTCTTAGATCTTTCAGGTTCTTCTCCAAATATCCAATCTAGTATTCCCAAGGTTTGTTTTTTTATAAAGCATAGTTTCCGATGTTCAAGGGCTTGTACAAATGTCCGCCGCAGGAGGAGTGATTACAGTTGTTAGCCACTGGCATTTTCGCCGAATATATCATCAAAGTTCAAATTTGGTTTTATGTCAAATGGTTTCTCTTTTAAAGAAACTATATCGTCTAATAGCATTATTGTCCTCAGTAAACATCTTCTTGTCTCGGCTCGAAATACTTCACTGTGTACTCCTTTGTTCGCTAAACTATTTAGTTTATCCCATTGTTCAAATAAAGTCTTGGTTGTAGCGACAATCAAGTCAATATTTGTATTGCTCTTTCTCGAAGTATCTGCATATGCAAAAAGGCGATTTTTATATTTATCAGCTTTTAAAGAATGGCCATCCATTTTTTCATTTGATGGCGGAAATATACAGTCAACTATATATTCAAAAATTCTTCGGCAAGAAGCAGTTACTTGGGCAAGCTGTTCATTAGTTTCAGAATCTTCAAATGTTTTAAGTGCAGACCACAACTTGTTGCCAATATCTGGCGCAATGTCAGAAAGTTTTGAAACTATCTCATCTGCTGTAAAAGCTAAAAGTCCACCTGAATTTCTTTTCCATTCTGCTATTCTTCTTGCCTCCTCAAAATTCGAATATGTATCAAATATTGTGTAGCGCCCATTTAAGGATTCTGGATTTATTTTCTTAAAACCAAATGTTTCGTAATCATTAATCAGTAAGTCTTCTGTGTCATCCTCTGGTTGATGAAATAAGTTGAATTCATCGTTGTGAATTCTACCTAATGCAATTAATGACTGACTATAAAGAATCCAATGAATTTCGGATGAATCATCAACTTCGAGAGCTCCAAGGTAAGCTGGATTATTTTCCAGTTCATTATTAAGATATTCAGCAGTTTTTAGGTCAATACTTTCAAGGCAAATTACGTAAATATCTCTTCCGAAAGAATGCTCAATATTTTCTTCAGAGTACCTTTTCCATGTAACATTTTGAGGATTTGCCCAATGATAGAAAACATTCAAATATTTGTTTTCATTGAATGAATAAGAAAATTGAGTTTCGCTGATTGTTGTTTTATCACTTGCTACCAACATCATTAGCAAGTCTCCAACAAAAACTTTAGAGTTGACAGATAAGTTTCTGTGATTTAATATTAGTCTAAAAATCTTTTCTTGCAAATCGAGTCCATAGAAAGTCGCTAATGATTCGTGTTGTGAGTCAAAATGGAACGCTATTTTCATATAATCTTGGCTTGATTGAGGCTAGCGGTTTGGCTATGAGCAGTAGCGACTCGAAGGGTACTATTGTTTATAAGTTTTGTTGGGCTTAGCTTTATTCTTTTGTTAATGTCTCAAATAGCTCAATCCATTTTTTGTAGGTCTCTTCAGGAATTGATTTCATAATACTGTCAAATCGATTTTGAGCAATTCTTGCTATTTCAACTTTCCAACCGTCTTCAAGGGAGATTAAATTATTTTTAGCCCAACCTTCTATTTGGTCAACAATCGGATCGCCTTCTCTGTAAACATCTTCAAAATATTGGTCAGACCTGTAGCGTCTATCAATAATTGAAATTAAGGATTCTGCTGGTATTAAGTCTTCTATTTCCCAATCTTTATCGCCTAAAAAATCTCCAACACCTACAACTTTTTCCTTTTCATCACGATATCTTCCTTTCTTTAGTTGTTTTTGATAATCTTTTCCAACATTGTCAGAATCCAACAAAACATATGGAAGAGACTCATCTCTAGAAGAAACGAGCTTTGTTACTGGTCCCATGCCGCGAACTCCACCTGTAGGTATAAATACAATCTCTTTAGAGTTCTTCAAATCTCCGTTTCCAATTAAATATCTCTTTATTAAATTAAGATAGATTTGGTCACTTGGTCCTTCAACTAAAATAGGAAGACAGCCAAGAAGTAAGGTATCCGAGACGGTAAGCCCTAAAGCTGCGTGAATTGGGAATATGGATTTTTCAGCATCAGCTTCATTGTATCTTAAATTAGATGAAACCATAGTCCTACCTGTCTGCGAATCAATATAAACCGCTTTGACATTTGCTAAGTTTTCCATGTCAACCAAGAAAGGTGAATGTGAAGTATAAATCAGTTGATTCTCTTCTGATAATTTACGAAAGAACTTGGCTAAATCATATTGAGCAATAGGATGTAAGGACAAGCCTGGTTCATCTAAAAGCAAAACTGTGTTAGAGTGCCCTTCCTTTGTTTCAACGAGGAATACTAGAAAGAAACTAAAAAACCATTGAAGCCCTCTACTTCTTCCTTCAAGTTCAATTTGTTCAGGGCGAAGAGAGTCAGACACATTAATTCTAAAGTGTCTACCATCAGCTTCAAAATCAAAAATGTAATCTCCCTGTAGCCACCATCTTTTAAAGTTCTGAGTAAGTTGTGTCGCAGCAGACCGTAATAGAATTCCTCTTTCTCTTTTTTTATCAGCCCATTCTTGAATTTCTTCCTCCGAAATTTCTTGTTCCTCAGTGCTAACTACTTGATTGGCATGATTTAGTTTCTTGATTATGGTTTTGCTCTCATTACCAAGCTCATAAATTTCTGTTGGTGATAGCTTCACAAATTTAAACAAAACATCAAGAGTTCTTGCTTTCGCTCTTGCGGATTCGGAAAGGTCATCCCTTTCAAAATCCTCGATTACTCTAGGTAAATAGATTTCACTATCAAGATTTCCGTAGTCTGAGTAGTAAACGAACTTAGGAATTTCCTTAAGCACTTTTTGTCTAACCTCCGAAGTTGTTTTTACAGGTTCGCCATCAAATGCTTCAATCATTTTTTGAAGTTGATTTAACAGATGACGTTTGAAGATTTCCGGTAAATTCTTCTTTTTACCAAAATTTTGCTGAATGTAATCTTCAATTGATTTTTTGAGATTGGTAGTTTCTTCTTTTTTGAATAATTCCTTTGGGAATTTGTCTTTTTCTTGACTTAAGAAAGACTTGATGCCGTCTTGAAGTTCTGTAGATTCTTTCGTGAATGCATCTGAACTAAATAGAATTTCTTCAAAGCCTTCAATGAGATTGTGAAGTCTATCTACTGGATAAGAATCGACTTTTGAATACGGGAATGAGATGTCATACTTGCCATTATATTTCCTTCTCACAAAAGCGATTGCTACTTGTTCCTTATCACACGTTAATTCATTAGAAATTTCATTTTGAATATCTTCACTTAATAGAAAGTCAGCCGCAATAAAAACATCTTCTGAGTGGTTGTCAGCTTTATATTTACTGTAAAGGTGTCGAGGAAAATCATCCAAAGGAACAATAGGTTCATCATTTGCTGGATTCAATTTCCAAAGTGCAATCAATAGGTTAGTCTTTCCAGCTTCGTTTGTGCCAACTAGGCAAGAATTCTCTGATACCTCAATCCAATTACTTTCTTCGATTGAGCGAAAATTGTAAACTTTAAATCTATTTAGTTTTGTTTTCATCTTCTGTTTTTTTATTGTGCGCTACTTTTAACGGTATTTACCCCTAAATAGTTTGGCTATACCTAAGTCTCGCCTCATAATCCAAAGCATAGCTTAATCATAGTTCAATAAAGTTTTGGGGGAGATGACGTTAAATGTAAGAATTTTCTAGAAAAGGAAAATGTGGAATTCTGTAAGGAATTTAAAAAAGAGAAAGGGAATTAGTTCGAGGAAATTAGAATTATTGATTCTTAAATGAGTCTGTAGCAAAAAATTCTTTTAGGCTTATATTAACCATTTTGCAAAATTTACTGATTGTGTGTATTGAAACTCCTCGGTTGTCATTAACACTTTCCCACCTGTTTAAAGTTTGCCTTTCCAAATCATTGTTTTCTGCAAACCTTTTTTGATTAGGGTCAGCCTTTATGCGCAATTCCTTGATTCTATGCGCAATTTTATTGTTCAATGCAATATCCTCTGGTTTTAGCTTACCCATATTGCAATTTTCATTTAATTGTAAAAAATAATGTAAGCCATTTGGATTACATTTTTATATTTCGTTATATTTGGAACTGAATACATACATTTGCGATTCTTCGTATAGACAATATTTGAAGCTTTCGCTTAGAGTCCTTAAATAGAAAACTGGTAATTTTTGCAACAGGACAATAAGCAGATGGCTCACGACCCGGGCGTGGGCTCTCTTATCGTTGCACGGTATCACCAGTACCTCTATTTAGATAAGTTGAGTCCCGCGCCTTTTTTTGGTGTATTGGTTCATTGCAACTTTCTTCTTAGCGTTTGGTTTCTTTTGTCCTTTCGGGGCATCGCCCAACCAATTTGGGTTATGGGAAACATTTGGCAACTTTTTTTTGTGGGGTTCACAGCGTGTTGTTGTCCTGTTTTTGGGGCAGCGCACTCGGTGTTCGATATCCTGTTTAAAAAGAAGCCCAAGAACCCCGTTTAATCCCAAGACCACGGTTGTGGGATACACGTTACATTTTTTTCCGGTTCATGATATCCTTTTGTCCCGCAATCAACACACACACTTTTAGGGCAACCGGCCCGATCACGAAACCATGGTCTTTTTTGGTTTAGGAATCCTATTTCTGGGTATGTTTTTACCCGGGCAGGATGGCCTATGTCTGAACCTTGATGTCCTTTTTGGAAGTTACGGCTTTTCCGTGACTTATGGGCAGTGTGGAGAATAACTAACGCTTTAATCAAAAGAACTCATTTTTATGCAACCAATAACAATACGCATGCGCAGGGCATCCCTGCTTATGCTCCTATATGCTTTTTTAATGCCCTTTTGTGCCTCGTATATGCAGGCGGGCACTGTCTTGGAACCACCACAGGCCACCGTATCCGGCACCGTGACAGATATGTCGGGGAATCCCCTGGCCGGGGTGAACCTTGTGGTGGAATCCAAGCATATCGGGACCATGTCCGGTCTGGACGGTTCCTTTACCATTAATGCAGGCCCTGATGATGTCCTGGTCTTTTCCATGGTCGGTTTCAAGACCCTTACCGTGCCCATTGCGGGCAGGGACGAGGTCCTTGTTACCATGGAAGAGGATGTGACGGTATTGGGCGAAGTGGTGCTCAATGCGGGCTACTATACCGTTTCAGAGAAGGAACGCACGGGCAGTATCGAAAAAGTAACTTCCGTGGATATTGAAAAACAGCCCATTTCCAATCCTCTGGCAAGTTTACAGGGTAGAATGGCCGGGGTAGAGATAGAGCAGACCTCTGGTTTATCCGGTTCCAATTTCAATATCCGTATCAGGGGGAGGAACAGTATTCGGAGTGGCGGTGCAGATCCACTCTATGTTATTGATGGCGTGCCCTATTCCAATACTACGATAGGTGACCAGAATACTGCTGGTGCATTACCTGGAAGTGGAGTAAGCCCGCTGAATAACATTAATCCGAACGATATTGAAAGTATAGAGGTATTGAAGGATGCCGATGCCACCGCTATCTATGGGTCCCGTGGTGCCAATGGAGTAGTTCTGATCTCGACCAAAAAAGGGTTGCCCGGCAAGACCCGTGTGGAGTTCAATGTGCTTTCTGGACTAGGTAAAGTGACCCGCACCATGGACGTTATGGGGACGGAAGCCTATCTTGCCATGAGAAAGGAGGCCTATGCGAATGATGGAATTGTGGAATATCCTGCCAATGCGTATGATATCAACGGGACTTGGTACGCGTCCAGAGAAACGGATTGGCAAAAGGAATTTTATGGTAGGACCTCCTATCTGACAACGATTCAAGGATCCGTTTCTGGGGGAAATGAACGGACAAGGTTCTTGGTGAGCGGGACATATTATGGACAGACCAATGTACTGCCGAAAGATTATAGAAACGATAAGGTTTCGGGATTGTTGAATCTGTTTCACAGGTCGAACAATGATAGATTCTCCGTTCAACTGTCCACCCAATTTACCTCGAACCGGAACAATCTTCCCGGTGATGCCCAATTGGTACGTCAAGGTTATAGTCTCGCTCCCAATGCCCCAAAAGTATACAATGAGGATGGAAGCTTGAATTGGGAGAACTCGACCTGGGCAAATCCTTTGGCCCGATTGGAACGGGACTATGTATCCAATGCTTCGACCTTGATCAGCAACCTAAAGCTGGATTATCGGATTGTCGGACCATTGTCCTTTAGCGTAAATGCGGGGTATACGGAAAACCATCTCAAGGAAATCAATACTACACCTTCCACCATTTATGACCCGGTGTACGGTGCCGGGCCCACTTATTCCAGTGTGTTCCATAACACAGGGAAACGAAGTTCTTATATAGTGGAGCCACAGCTTATTTTTCACCAAGCCTTTGGAGGGTTTACGGTCAATACCTTGGCCGGCCTCTCATTCCAAGAAAGGAATTCCAGCCGATTGGCGATTCGAGCATCGGACTTTTCCGATAACAGTTTGTTGGAGAATATTGCCGCTGCATCGGATATCTTTCCCTATGCCAGTATGGACAACCAATATCGGTACCAAGCTGTTTTTGGAAGGTTGAACCTGACCCATAAAAACAGATATATCCTCAACCTAACGGGAAGAAGGGATGGGTCCAGTCGCTTCGGGACCGACAACCGCTTTGCCAATTTCGGTGCCCTTGGACTGGCCTGGATCTTTTCAGAAGAGGGCTTTGTCTCCAAGGGATTGCCATTTCTGAGCCACGGTAAGGTACGTGCTAGTTATGGAACTTCCGGTAACGATCAAATAGGGGATTACCAATATTTGGACACTTATAGTTTTGGTACAGGGCATTATCAAAATGTGGTAGGCATATATCCGACCCGATTGTACAACCCGGATTACAGTTGGGAGGAAAACAGAAAAATTGAAATAGGCTTGGAGCTGGGACTGTTTGACGACAGGATCATGATGGATGGCCAATTTTATAGGAACCGATCGTCCAATCAGTTGGTGGGCATACCGCTTCCGGCCACTACGGGCTTTAGCTCAATAAATGCAAATCTGGATGCAACCGTGGAGAACCAAGGATGGGAGATTGGGTTGCATACCATAAACATTGGGAACGGTAGGTGGGAATGGAGCACATCCTTCAACCTTACGGTTCCGCGCAATACATTGGTTTCATTTCCTGGTTTGGATGGGTCCACCTATGCGAACCAATTGGTCATAGGCAAGCCTGTGGGCATACTAAAGATGTACCAACTCAAAGGGGTTGATGAAGAAACGGGTCTCTTCGAATTTGTGGATTTTAATGGGGATGGCCAGATTACCGCCATAGAGGATAAAAAGGCCATCGTGGACCTGTCCCCAAAGTATTACGGGGGACTGAGCAATCGATTGGCCTATAAGGGGTTTTCCCTTGATTTTTTGTTCCAGTTTACCAAGCAAAAAGGGTTGGGCTTCCTGTCCTATGGGCCTATTATAGGGGGGATGACCAATCAACCGATAGAAGTATTGGATCGTTGGCAAGAACCTGGAGACAAGGCCGAGTTCCAACGGTTTTCAACAGGAAGTGATCCCCTTGCGAGGCAGGCCTTTTCCCAGTATGCCGAGAGTGATGGGGTGGTCAGTGATGCATCATATATCCGTCTTCAGAATGTATCCCTTGGCTATCAGTTTGCCAAAGAAGAGACCCATGGTTTTGGTTGTGAACTATTCTTGCGGGGGCAAAACTTATGGATCTGGACCAAATATTTCGGACATGACCCTGTGTCCTTGAACAAACAAACGGTGCCGACCTTGCGATTTGCCACCTTGGGAACCCGGATAACCTTTTAAAACATAACGTATGAAAAAAATAATAGGATTATTTAATGATAAGCCCGGAATGGGTTTTTGGATAATGGCCACGGGGTTTTTCTTGGTGGCATGTGAACAATACCTTGAAGTGGATACCCCTACAGATCAAGTGGTCGGGGAGGTGGTTTTTGAAAATCCGGCCAATGTGGAAGCTGCCTTTGCCGACATATATATAGATCTAAGGGAGAACGCCTTTACCACAGGTTTGGCCGATGGTATTTCCAACCTTTTGGGATTGTATGCCGATGAACTGGCGTTGATGGAATCCGGACAGCAGGGAGGCTACGCCTTTTATGGCAATAGTCTTTTGGCTTCGGGAAGTTCGGGACAACGACTGTGGGACACTGGTTATGGGTTGGTCTATAAGGCCAACAGTATATTGGAAGGGGTGCAATCATCCAGCAACCTAAATCAAGAGGACAGGGAACGGTTTGAAGGGGAGGCTTATTTTGTCAGGGCCTTTGTCCATTTTTATTTATATCAGCTTTTCGGGGAGGTTCCCTATATCGAATCCACGGATTATCGTACAAACCAAAAGGTCGGCAGGGAAGATAAGGAAACTGTGTTTCAAAAATTGGTGGCGGATTTAAGCTTGTCGAAGAAACTCTTGCTTGCCGTGGGGTCAGATGATATGCATTTTAGGCCGAACCGATGGGTGGCTTCTTCATTGCTATCCCGAGTGTATCTATATCAAGGAAATTGGCAGTTGGCCTTGGATGAAGCAGAACAGATCATCCTTGATAGTGGTTGCCTCTTGGAGCCTGAATTGGACCAGATGTTCCGACGAAATAGCGCGGAAACCCTTTGGCAATTGGATTCGGAATCCAATGGTATCAACTCTAGGGAAGCATATAATTTTGTCATCTTAAGTGCACCTCCAAACGGATCCTTTCTGTCACAGTCCTTGTTGGATGATTTTGAGGAAGGTGATTTAAGGCGTGAGCAATGGGTAGGTTCGATATCCGATGGAACCAAAACATGGCATTTTCCCTTAAAATACAAATTATATGGGGTTACACCGACCACAGAGGAATTTTCCATCCTTTTTCGGTTGACCGAGCAATATTTGATCGCCGCAGAGGCCCATGCTCAATTGGGCGATATGGATAGTGCATTGGAATATTTGAATGCGGTGCGGCAGAGAGCCAGCCTACCTCCTGTTTCCAATACGGAAAAAGAAGTGGTTTTAGAAGCTATTTTTCAGGAAAGAAGAATCGAGTTTTTTGCGGAGCAAGGGCATCGTTTCTTTGACCTTAAGAGGAGCGGGCAAATTGATGGGGTACTGAATGCCACCAAGTCGCAGTGGGATCCTACAGATGTGGTACTGCCCATTCCGGCAACCGAATTGATCAACAACCCTAATCTTCTACCTCAGAATGAAGGCTATTGAAGAACAGATCGATCTTTGGTTTGGAAGAATCAAACAATATTTAGTTGAATTGTCCATGTTTTCATTTTTTGTTTTAGCAATGGCCTGCCCTCTATGGGGGCAGGCTACTATTGGGATTCAAGGACATTTGGAAAAAGATCGTTTGATTTTTGAGTTGGATAAAGGGATATTGGACACCCCTATGCTGTTTGTCCGTCACGATACGGGGCAGTTGCAAATAGAATGGTCCGAACAAAACAACTTTATCGAATTGAATGTTTTCCCTGTGAAGTCCGAAGCGGGTGTGACCATTCCCCAATACGGTACGCCCAAGATTCCATATCATATGTTAGGGCGTTTTCCCATACAAAACTATGGGGAGGATAAGGGGTATTATAGAATTGATGTCACGTCACTTTTCCTGAATTCTGAAATTACTTGGGGGCTACATGGCAAGGAAACTGTCATTGTTGGTCGGTCTGGTATAGATGGGATACGTTATTTGGATGGAGAAATTATCATTGATACCAAAAGAACAGTAGCGTATGCAGGAAAACAGAGGACTGTTGGGGCAGTATTCAGCTTTTATAAATTGCCGGAGGTGATGCGGCCCCGGTTGTTCGACCATCGGATGGGGTTTTCTTACGAGGAATTGAAAAGTCCTTTAAGAAATGAACCTTGGACGGAAAGAGGAAGTATTCTGCGATGGCGGTTGGAAAAAAGACATAAAGACCGACCCCAAAGTGAACCTGTGGAACCCATTGTGTTTTATTTGGATCCTGCTATGCCAGAAAAATGGAAGCCCTTTGTCCGGGCGGGTGTATTGGAATGGTTGCCTGCTTTTGAGTCTGCTGGATTCAAAAATGCCATTGAGGTCAGGGACATTGCAAAGGATAGTCTGGAAATAGTGAAGAACAGTGTGAATCACTCAATTATTCGATGGCAGGTAAAAGAACATTTTCGTGGCCATAGATTGGGTGGTTCCACCGTACATCAAGTTTCGGACTTGCGAAGTGGGGAAATCCTTAAAGCCGATATCCTTTTGGGAACCTCCATTCAGGAATATGTAGACAGCTATTTTGTTTATTGTGCCCCATTGGATAAAAGGGCCCAACAGTATCCAATGCCCGATGAATTGGTAGGGCAGCTTATTCAGTCCACAACGGCCCATGAGGCGGGGCATGCCTTTGGTATCAAGGATGGGAATTTTGGAGAGTTTGCCTATCCATTGGAAAAGGTGAGGAATGTCGACTGGCTCCTAAAAATGGGGCATACCCCAAGTGTGATGAACTATTCCAGGGACCACCATATTGCGCAGCCGGAGGACAGTATCCCCGTCGAGCTATTGATTCAACGGGTCGGTCCATTGGATCGTTACCACATTCAGTGGGGCTATATGCCCATTGAAGGGGTGAAGGAACCAGAGGAGGAGTTACCGATTTTGGATACTTTGGTTCGCAAGCAGGATACCTTTCCTTGGTTGAGAAGCAATGCTTCCCATGCGGAGATTCTTGGCCCCAGTCGTACGGATGAAGTGGCCGACAATGACAGTCCAATGAAAAGCACCATTTTGGGGCTCAAGAACCTTAAGAGGGTGATGGCGTTGATACCCAGGGTCAATCAGGGGAAGGAGGACCATGAGTTAATGATGCGCTTACATAAAAAGACCTTGGATTTTTGGTATAGACAAATGGATAGAGTGCTTTCCATGGTCGGAGGCTATGAGGTGCGAAACATTTCTGGTTCGCAAAGCGGCCCTATATATACTCCCTTGGCTTGGGATGAGCAACAAGAGGCCATGCTCTTTCTGTTGGACCATGCCTTTGAAGTACCCGGATGGTTGTCCCAACCCGATTTTCTGACCAAGGTGGGTTACACCACTAATTCGGACTATCTATTGAATCGACAAATAAAGTTGTTGCAGAATTTGTTCAAAGCACGCCGAATGGATCGGTTGGAGTTTATGGATGCAAACTATTTCAACGATCAACTATTGAACACTCTCTTTGAAGTGATCGGTAGAGGATTGTTTGAGGAACTAGAGCAATCCAAACCTTTAGTCAACCCTAGGAGACAGCGTATTCAACGAGCGTGTTTGAAGCTATTAAAGGAAAATATTGATAAAGAGAGTCATTACAATCTTCAAGGTTTGGGGCGCACACAAGCTCCATTTTCCGACTATTCCAAAAGTATTGTGACCGTTGAATTGTTGGAGTTGAAGAGCTTGGTAAGCAAGGCTTTGAAAAAAACAAAGGATAAGGGTACCAAGGGACATTTACAACTTTGTTCAAGGATATTAGCTGAATTGGACTAGAAATATTCGTGTTAAAATAATATAGGCTGCCAATATTGGCAGCCTATATTTTAGCTATTGAACATTCCTTTTCAGGATGATATCACATGATGTTCCATTGAGTTGGAAATAATCAACACCTGAAATGGTGCAGTCGAATCTACCCTGGACACTACAATCTACCTGCTCATCCTCACAAGGATCTAAGGGGTTTCCTGTTTGGTAATATCCCGTTATAAGCATGTTGTCATCGACCGTGGAATTATCCATGGCCGTAAAGGCACTGGTTGCAATGGCAAAGATGATTGCCAAGGCTGGAATTACTAATTTGATCATTCTTTTTTTCATAATGATAAAATATTAAAGTGATGATCTACTCTGTTTACGGGTTTTCGATCTTACCCCCGCTACTGGCCGGTAGTATTGTTATGGATTGATTTATCATAGGCTAAAATGGATTTTGGTTTTCAAAAAAAGGTTCTATTGTTCGGTAGATGGAAAGATGGTCTCCGACCAAGGCCACCAAATGATTTCCAACGATTTCAAACTCTCTGGGTTTATGGCCCCCTACATGGTATAGGTAAAAGCTGAAGGCGTAGGTCTTTGCTATATGGTCGTATACATCAATAATAGAGGCTTGATCCAACATCACCTTGTTTTCATTCTTGCCCAATCGATCGGATTGGATCAGGACGAATCTCCCTGCCATGGATGCAGACTTATTAATAGGCATTGGTGGCGTACTCATGCTGATTTGTCCCTTTTTGGTTTTGTTTCCGACCCGAATTTGCACTTGGCGGACTGTGTCAATGGTTCGTTGCCTTGAAACATTCTTTAAAAAGGGATCCATGACCATGAATTGGTTTTTATAGAAGTACACATATCCGATTTCTGGGCCATATCCGTTTTTGATCAGGGTACCATCCACATCAAAAATACCATCCACTTGATATTGTAAAAGTGTAGTGTCAAGGGTTAATTTGGGATTATTTAGGTTTTCTATGATGCCGAGGGTCGATCTGTTGGTTGTGGACTTGATGGTACGTATAAGGATTTTGTTGCTGTCGATTGGCAATGCCCTATTAAAAAAGGCGGTTTCTTGAATCCAGGACTTCGCTTTCCATTCCCCAACTTTACCTCTTAATATAAAGGGCATGGTGCCATCCATAATATAGAAATGGGGGGTAAGTACCCTTACCTTTAAGGAACGATATTGCAGTTGTTGGTTGCCAGGGGTCAGTTCAATGTGCAGGGTATCCTTAGTTGTGAGGTCAACTTGAAGCAAATGCCAAGGTGCAGTGGAATTGCCAAGATATAATAGATTTTTATCGAAACCAGCTATATAATATGAATTATAGCCAATGTCCAGATCATACTGTTTGACCACTGGATGCGGGGGATACCTCCGGGTAAAGGCATTGTTGCGGTGTACTTGCCTTTCTGAGGACAGAAACACGATGATTACCAAGCCAATACTCAAGCAAATGGTCCCCAGTAGTTTTATATAGATATTGTTTGTGATCATGATATCTGTGTTTGATGGGTTCGATCACCCCTTGTCAGGAGAATGGCCACTATCGAAAGGGCAATAAAAAACAGGTTGAACAGGATATGTTCGTTCCACCCCAGATCTTCGAGAACACCCCCACAGGAACAGGGGATGTAGTCACTAAAGTTGAGCACTAAAATAATATAAGTGGTGAACATGGTCATCAGTGCCAAGGACCCAAAAAATGCCAGGTGCCGGGTAGGGTTCAGCACCAATAGCAGGGTAAGAAGGTACTCTATGCCGGGAACGCCCCAAGCTACCCATTCGGCGTATGCCGTTAGAATGGGAGACTGTCCCAACTGCACTTTGAACTGCCCGAAATCCCATAACTTACTTGTTGCGGCATAGACAAACAGAAAAATGAACAATACCACTATGGCATCGATAAAGTGTTTCTTATAATTGGCGTTTACTGTCATGGGTCAAATCAATTGGACTTCGTTTTTTGGGAAACTTGGAGCATACCATCTTGAAATGATAATACCCTGCTAAACTATTGAACAACAATGGTGTGGAAAATGGCAAAATCCTGCAATCTGATGTCAAAATCCGACTATTTGCATTGTTTTTCCAGAAGCTATGTCGGACAAGGGGTGTGGTAGGGAGGGAGCGTTGGCCCATAGGTATGGGCTGTTTTGGGATAACGGGCTACGATTTATAAAATGCTTCCCTTTATGTGGCCGTGGTTTTTAAGGTACTGCTGACCTTTGGTTTCGCTTGACCATGGGATGTTTTTGTTGGAATCGGACAGTTGCTTAAAATGCCTGCTTTTATAAAGTGCCGTCACTTATTTTTTGTGACCTGGTCATTATGGGCCATATTGGATGGGTTCCCGATCGATTGTCCCAATATCCAAATCCTATACACTTGCCTGGCGATGCACTTAAATTTTTTGGATATGAACCATTCGTTGACATCTTCGGCCCTTGAGGCCGAGATACAGGAAATCGAGGCCCATGTGCCCAACGTCATTGAGGCCGCCAAAAAAATCACTGCCCTATGTCGCTCCCGGCTCTGGGAGCTCAGAGATCATGTGGTGCACAAGGGATTTGCGGATGAGATGGAGGAAATCCATTTTTTTAAGCACACCAAACAAGTGCCTTTGGTCCATCTGATCTACTATTCGGAACTCTTGGACCTAGAGCTCAAAATGGCCATCAGCGGTAAAAAGGCCCGAAGGCAATGGATCAAGACAAAGCGGAAGGTATGGACCAGCTTTTTATCTGGACATGCACAGTTTTGGAAGTACATGCATTTGGGCCATACCCATTGGGACCGGCAGTATTTTACCCGAAAGGAAAAGGATGCGCTCAAACCGGGGTATTCCCACCATATCGCCATGGACCCCATCTTTATGACCTCCCATGATGTGCTCTTAGGGCAATTGCAGGCCTATCGGAGGGCCATTGCCTATGTTAGGGATAGACGGAATACACGGGGTTCTGGGACGTTCCGCCCAAGGCTACAATGGTCCTCCACCAAGGCGGCGCTCACCGAATTGGTCTATGCCCTCCACCATACCGGGGCCATCAATGGGGGAAAGGCCGAGGTCAAGGAGATAGCCCAGACCTTATCATCGGCGTTCAATTGTGAGCTTGGCGATTGTTACCGCACCTATACCGAAATCTGTGCCCGGAAAAAGGATAGGACCCGCTTCCTGGACGGGATGGCCTACACCCTTAAAGCACATATGGACAAAGGGAACGTATAAGGTGTTTTGTGCATGGAACGGCTTAGTGGAAGGGGTGTCATCTGTTTCTTTTTTGTTAGCGATGTTTCTGGCGAACTTTCCGGAAGAACAGGCCCGGGGTCAGCCCGATCTTGGATTTCATCGCCCTGGCAAAGACATCGACCGAATTGAAACCAAATTGTTCCGCCAGTTGGATTGTGGAGTGGGTCTTTAAAAGCTCGGGCTGTTCCTTAATTTGGTTGATGGCATGGGTGATTCGAAGATCCCTTAGGTATTGTGAAAAGGGCTGCCCCTTATGGGAATTGATGATCTTGGAAAGGTAGCTCGTATTGGTCCCAAGTAGGGTGGCCAAGGTGCCCAGGCTGGTTCCCTGATCGAGATATCCTTGCTCGTTTTCCCAATGCTCCAAGGACAAAAGAATCCGTTTCACGACTTCCGGTGCTATGTCCATGGGGATGATATTTGCATTGGGTACTTGGCTTATTGTGGGTTCCACAGCTTCCTGAAACACGATGTTCAATTTGCTTTGCGTCTTACGGTATTTGATATAGAAAAAAGCCAATAGGATTACCAGTAAGGTGGCCAGGATCAATTGTGCCTTGATGGTATCTTCCCGCGCCAAAATTTCAGCTGTGAGGGCTTCCGTATTGCTAAGCGCCGCAGCTCTCCCCGAAACCGTATCCGATTCCATCAGTTGATGGAACTGTACTTGAGTATAGGTAGCCTTATGTGGCCTAACCCTATCCAATGCTGCATTTTGAAACCGGGAAGGCCCCATGTGCGTGGTGGCATAGGGATTGGTGGGAAGTAGCTTTGGATTGCACTTGGTTCCCATGTCGTACCCTGGGTGTGGAGTTGTAGGTCTCCATGGGAGCAGCGTGTAACAAACGGTCCTGTATGCGGCGAAACTGTCATTTATCCTTTTAATGCCCGCACGATCCGTTCTTTCCTTGCAATACGCCTCCCGTAACTCTGGTAAAAACCCTGCCTCCTTCGATATCAAGGATTGAATGTTGTCCTTGGTAATCACGGATGCAGGGGCCAAGGTCAATAATGTCAATAGTATTCCAAACCACATCTCTTTCATATTGGACGTATCTTCAAACTCCCTCGTTATGGACCTTGTGGGACAAATGAACATAGGTACGGTATATCTAAAGGGAAGGGAACTAGGTTTTTTAAATATAAAGTATAGTTGAATTACTACAATATCGTAACTATAAATCGTACAAAATATCGGATAAAGGGGATGTTTATGTTAAAGTTTGACCCAAGTGGGGCACAACTTGTGAATTTAATTTTTGTTCTTATTTCATATTTGGGGTCAAACAAATACCTAAAGTCATGCCAGCACATATTGTCACACAGAAAGATCTCGAAGGGTTCAGGGCATCCCTTCTGGAGGAGATCAAGGACATCCTAGTAAAGCATAACGGTATCACCCTGGACCGATGGATCAAATCCAACAGTGTCATGGGGAAATTGGAGATCAGCCCCGGGACCCTTCGGAACCTGCGCATCAATGGGATCATACCCTATACAAAGCTTGGGGGGATCATCTACTATGATCAGGAGGAGATCCATAGGATTTTGATGGACAACAAAAACTTTATGTTAAACGATTGATCATGAAAGTCGCCTTTTACAATCTGCAGAACATCTTTCACCGTCCCATTGATCTGGTCCATCGGTTCCGCGCGGAAAACAGGGCCCGTTGGATAACAGAATTTGAGCGGCTATTGCTTCAAGGGGAACGTTCACAGAAAGACTTTGCGCGGATGCGTGTACTTTCCCATTTTCTAGGATTTGATGACCAAGGTTTTTCAACCCGTTACACCCTTCGAAATGCCATGGGTCAATTATTGGTCTCAAGAGGGCTTGACAAGGGTAAACCTCGGGCAAGCCATCTGACCGATTGGGAAGGCTGGGCCAAAGTGGATTCCTTGCCCATCGATGAGCGGGCCATTGGGAACAAGGCCAAGGTCATCCAAACGATGGACCCGGATATCTTGGTGGTATCGGAGGTAGAGAGCCGTGCCTCCCTAGTGGAATTCAACCGACATTTTCTGGGTTCCGAAGCTACTGCTCCCTATCGGGAAGTGGTCTTTATGGGAACCAATGACCCTTTCGGACGCGGGATGGGGCTCTTGGCCAAAGAAGGGATCGATTTGGTTTCGATGCGAACCAGGGTCAATGAACTTGATGCTTCGGAAAGACCCATATTTGATACGGATTTACAGGAGTATAGGCTCAGGACGGCTTCTGGCAGGACCTTTACCGTTCTTTGTACCTATTTTCCAGATTTTGAAGCTGGCGGGGAAGCGCTTAAAGAACGCCAATGGGAACAATCCAAACATATCGCGGGACTTCTGGCCCAAGGGGAGCATACCGATATGGGAACGATACTGGTGGGCACCCTTAATGCCCCGGCCTATGGCAGCGCCATTTCCCCCTTGATCAAGGACAGTGGGCTTACCGACATTGCGCGACACCCCAGTTTTATGGGAAATCCGGACAAAGGGAAAGATGCGGGCTACTTTAGCTTGGGCGCCTATAAAATGGGGGTGAACACCAAACAACGCGATTACCTCATGTTGTCCGATGATCTTTTTAACGGGCTTGAAAAATGCGGTCTGGTCAGAAAGGGCATGTGGTTCCATGAACGCCCGCAATGGGAAATGCTGGGAAGCATCAAAAGTGAACGGGATGCCGCCAGTGAACACCCGCTGCTCTGGTGTCAAATCCCTATATGATCGGTCTATCTTCTTACCATTGTAAATGTTCGTAATCGATATGGTCGTCATCGAGCTCCAAGTCCGATATGTTGCATTGTAGCCGCTTGGCCTCCCTTTCCAGGAAATCACGATATTCCCTGTATTCTTCGGTAAAGAAAACACCGCGCTTGAGAAGCTCTGGAAGTTTTCTAAAAGCCCTTTTCCCTCCGCCAAGCTGTACATAATCTATATGGATGCCCCTCATGTACTGATAGCTGAACTCATTGGCACCATCCAGGCCGTTTTCGATATAGCCCACTAAATTTTTGGCCCCTATCCCATCAAACTCCTTCATGGCACGCTCCATCCAAAACTCGAGTTGCAGCAGCATGGAAATAGCTAACTTGTCCGTAGGATAAAATTGCATGTTGTACTTGATGGCCGATAGGGAAAACAGCAAGTGGACCCAAGAGATCTTAGTGCCATAATGGGTGGCCCGTTCCGGAGAAAAATGGCTGGACTCCCTTTGGTCCCTACTGCCCTCCTTAGCCTTTCTTATCTCGTAGGAGAACCCACTGATGAGCTTGTCCCTGTTCTCAAATCCCTTTGCATTATGGTAGTGCTCATGGTTCCAGAACTTGCCGATCACATCATACAAACCATCCAGGTCCTCATAGGTGCCCCAAACTTCTACTCCTATTCCTTTTTTTGTCGGTGTTAGGTATAACATTTCAAATACGATTGATGAATTGATACTTTGTCCGTGCTATGTCAATGGACGAAAATTACATAAAAAACAGATCAAGGGCAGGGAACCACCGGTACTTCTTCCTAAAACAGATGCTTTTTAAACCTTGGGACGATGTCTAAAAACATCCCGAAGTTCCCTACACACTTCGACCGTTATTTTTTTGAGTACCCTAAACAGGCTTGCAAATAACTTTTTCATTCCATGATTTTTTTGATTCCCATTAAGATTGCCAATGCCAAGGCATTGATGCTTTCCTGCCGTTCCAAGTGCCGTGACTCGTCCGTATGGGACAAGAAGCCCAGTTCCAACAGTAGGGCGGGGCACACCTTTCGATTGTCGCGCAATACTTGAAAATTGGCCCGCTTTACCCCACGGCTGCGATAGCCCAGATGCCGTTGTAGGTAGGTGTCCATGGCTTTGGCCATGGTGATATGGCTTTGGGGAATCGGCCTGTTGTATAGGTAGATTTCCAATCCCGCCGCATTGGGATTATCGGCATGGTTACAATGTAAGGAGAGAAATAGATCTGGTTTCAGGGCTTTGGCCAGTCGGGTGCGATGGCCCAAGGATATCAGGGTATCTGAATATCGCGAGAGATACATATCATAACGATTGTCCAAAAGTGTCCTGTTGTACCATAATATGGTCTCGGCCAATTGTAGGGTCAGCTCTTTTTCATGGAGTTCATTGATACCAATGGCGCCCGAATCGATTCCGCCATGGCCTGGATCCACAATAATTACCATTTTTTGTTCGGTGTCCCCTTGTCCCCATGCACTTAGGCAGAGGGCAAACAGGGCACATAAGAGGAAAATTTTTTGCTGTTCCATATCCGTTTCATTTTTAAGATACATTGTGCAATCTGTAACGCTTTCCTCAAATCCCTTGGGATTCCTTAAAATTTAACGCTGCTGTCCGTTAATTTTTAGCGTATTGACACCCTTTCCATGGCTTACGGATACTTTTCGAAAAAGTTTATTCATCAATCGGCCCAATCGGCCACAAAAACGGACATCATGAAAAAAACATTGTTAAGTATCTGGGCCATCCTCCTTACGGGCTTGCCCACTTTTGCACAGATCGGGGGCATCGAGGATTCGGTCAATGACATCTCCGATACTATTCGAACCATCTTTCCCCTCCTCCTAGGGGTCATTTTTTTGGTCGGCTTCCTGTTCAATGCAGGCCATTTTTTTGGGGAGAACGCAGACCTAAAAAAGGGAATTACCCGGGTATTGGTTTTTGTGCTCATTGCAGGGGCCGTGGTCGGCATCTTTACCTATCTCATCGGGATCGTTGTCTGATCTTTTTACAGATCCAACAAAAGTCATTTCCTATGAGAACGTACAAAATCTATAAGGACATCCGTAAAGGGGCAAGGATATGGGGGCTTCCCATATCCCTGTTTGCCCTAATGATGCTCTCCATCTTGGCTTCCCTGCTGATCATCATCTTTTCCTTCAGCCTTATGGTCATCATCTTGGCCATGGTCTGGAACTGTTGTTGGTATGCGGGGCTGGCCAAGATGGCCTCCAACAAGCACTTATTGGATTTCAACAGGGTCTTTCCCAGTTGTATCAGCAATAAACCCGATAATCTATTGAACCATGTCGAAAATTAATATCGCCTCCCATCATCCGATTTTGGACATACGGGACCATATCATCTTTGCCAACAATGGTAATGTGTTGGCCTGCTATAAGGTTTTGCTCCCAGAGGTCCATTCGCTTTCCGAAACCGATTTTGAAGGGTTGCACGGCAATTGGTTTCAGGCCTTTAAATCCCTTCCTATCGGTACCGTGATCCATAAACAGGATTGCTATCTGAAATCCTCCTTCACTTCGGGCTATCTGCGCAAGGACACCTTTCTCTCCAAAGCGACCCATGATTATTTCAAGGGAAGGGAATATATGGAACACCAGAGCTATCTGTTCTTTACTTGTCCCAGGAGGATGGGTTTCAACAATCCCAAATATGTGAATCCCTTTAAAAGCATGCCTAAGGAATTGCCAGGCAAACTGGATGATAGGGTGAAGCAATTTTTGGATGCGGTCAGCGATGCGGTGAATTATCTCAACAATGGACAGAAAATCCGCTTGGAGCCTATGGTGGACAGCGAAATTTTGGACTTGGCCCAAAACCAGCTCAACGGCCATAATCCCGATTGTGATACCGATATCGTTCTGGATGGCCCCAAAGTGGCCATCGGGAACCATCACTTTGATGTACTGGCCATCAATAGCGAATCCTGTTTTGGGGACAGTGTACAGACCAGTAAGGTCAACGAACGGTTTACCTCGGATGATTTTACCTTTCACCAAGGGTTCATCGACGGTCTTGGCCTTTCCCTCAAGGAAAACCATATCATCAACCAGATCATCTATCTCGATGATAGGCACCAATGGAGAAGGCAGCTGGAGAAAAAGGTGGAGGAACTGAAAAAGAGTTCCAATTTTGGGACACAGAACAAGGTGGTCCTCAAAAAAATCGAACATATCCTGGACCAGATCAACAAGGATGACCATGCACGAATCGTTCGTGGACACCTCAATATCATCCATTGGAACCGGGATGGGGAGCAACTGGAACGTACCAACGCACAGATCAGGGCCGAGCTTAAGGAACTGGATATGGTGCCCTATTACCCGTGTGGCAAGGAACGCAAAAACTATATCCTGAACAGTTTCCCTTGTTTTGCCCCCAATTTCTCCAGCGAGGATCTTTATGTGACCGATCTCAAGCACGCCCTTTGTCTTTGGATCAATACCACCAATTACAGCACGGACAGCACGGGGATCGTGTTCAATGATAGGGAGTTCAACATTCCAGTGCTGAAGGATGTCTGGGACGAAGGGAAAAAGCGTATCAAGGCTAGGAACTTTGCCGTTTTTGCCCCGACCGGGGAAGGGAAGTCCTTTTTGGCAAACAACATTCTCCGTCAATACTTTGAGGCCGGCGTCCGTCTGGTCATCATCGATCTGGGCGGTTCCTATACCAAGTTCGCGAGCCTCTATCCAGAGCAGAGCACCGTGCTTCGCTATGAAAACGGCAAGAGCCTTGGCATCAATCCCTTTTACATATCGAACAGCGAGGATGTAACCCCGGAACGCTTGGAGGATCTTTCCCTGTTCCTCTTCGAGTTGATGGGGGCGGGCACCAAGCCCCAAAAGGAAAGCTCGGTGGCCTTGAAGAAAATATTGCTGGCCTATTATACCGAAAGCCAAATTACTCCACATACGTTGGAGGGTTTCTACCAATTTGTCAGCCGACAGCAAAAGGGACTTCTTTCACAATTGCAGATCCATCCTGAATATTTCAATATCAAGGGATTCCTGCACATCCTTTCGGAATATGTGGGAGACGGACTCTATAGCTTTCTCTTTGGAACCAGCGAAGATAGGTCCTATCGATTGGAGGACAAACGGTTGATCGTGTTCGAACTTGACGAGGTGAAGGACAACAAGGAAATCCTCTCCGTGATGCTCAAGCTCATCAAAACGGCCATCCAACGGACCGTTTGGAGGAACAGGGCAGAGCGGGGCATCATCCTCTTTGATGAGTTTGCCAAACAGCTCAAGTTCGACAATGTACTGGAAAGCGTGGAGTTTTATTACCAGGCCATCCGGAAACAGGAAGGGGCCATTGGCATTATTTTACAGTCCATCAACCAACTGCCCAGGAACTCGACCTCGGCCAGTATCCTGGAGAACACCCAAATTATCTACAGTCTGCGTAACGAAAAGGGCTATGCCGCCCTAAAGGAAAGGCTTCAGCTATCCTCGCATGACCTTGACCAACTGAAATCCATCAGGAACAACCTTTCGGGACAACGTAAATACACCGAAATATTTATAAAGATCGGAAAGGAAAGCAACATATTCCGGTTGGAGGTCCCCCCGGAAGTATATGCCGCATATCTGACCGATGGCCCGGACAACAGGGCCATCATGGCAAACTATACGGAAACGGGCTGTATGGAAAAAGCCATCAAAAAGTTTATTCATCAAAAATCAAGAACATCATGAAAACAAACATCAAAACATTGGGCACTGCCCTGACCTTAGCTTTTTTTAAGGCCAGCAGGCGCCGCTGTACCCAGCATGACCCTAATAAACAGAACACCATCAGAAAGCATACCAAAACACTGATGATCACCCTATTCATCCTAATACCAAAAGGCCACAGTGTGGCCCAGGGGATGCCGGTGTATGACAATACCAACTTCATCACCTTGGGCAAACAGATTGTTGAATCGGCCAAACAGACCTCCGAACTCTTGAAGACCGTGGAATTTTTGCGGGAACAGAAAGAGCGCATCGAAAAGGTCAGCGATGTCATCAAACAATTGAAGGCCGTCCGTGAACTGACACGGAACAATGGGCGCCTTTTCGATATGGTCCGCAATGACCTCAGGGACATCTTGGACTCTCCCCACATTCGTCCGGAAGAGGTGGAACGTATCTCGAATGCCTTCAATGCCATCATCGAGCATTCCTTGGAAGACCTGGAATTTGTGGAGGACATACTCTCCAGCGATTTTTTGAAGATGACCGATGCGGAACGGATCGCGGTCCTCAAGGAAAAGGAATTACGATCCAAGGAAATGGTCGGGGAAATCCAGCAAAAGGCCAAACGATACCGGGACATTATTTCCTTTCGGAAAATGCAGGAGGCCATCAATAACCGTACAACAAACTATTGAAGATGGCCGGCCTATTGTTAAGTATCGGATTGGAGTATGTGGATGCGGTGTACGACACCATCACGGGAAGTGATTTTTCACAGTACACCATTACGGGGATGAAGACTCTGGCCCTGCTGTTCTTTTTGATCAACATCATCAAGAAGTACAACGAGGGCATTGCCGAACGGGATGGATACACCTGGGGGCTGACCCCAACGGAACTGGCAAAGAATTTTACGGTAGTCGTTTTGGTCCTGTTTTCCGATCAGGTATTGGATGCCTTTGACACCATTCTGGTTGGTATCGAGACCCAATACCGCAGCACGGCACCCGAACTGTTGCCCTTGCAGTTGCAGGATATTCCAATTGAAGAGGATTCCGGGATCATGGACGCTGCACGAAAGGGGATGGCACTGCTCTATGAGGCCCTGGTCAGCCCCTTGTTCGGCATGCGGCTTTTGGCCTTTATCATCAGTGTGCTCCTCTGGTTGTTGGACCTGTTTATCTATCCGCTCTTTTTGGCGGAACGCTTTTTTCTGTTGGGCATCATGCGCGCCTTTTTTCCCTTAGTGATCAGCTTGGCCGTTTTTGAGAAATTCAGGAACCTGGCCTACAACTTCTTCAAGCTCTATGTGGCCGTCTATATGTTGGTGCCCGCCTTTTTTCTGGTGAACATCTTTATCAATGCCCTTTATGGGGAACTGACCGACAACTTTTGGATGAACCTCTTCGGGACGGATTATGGGAGCTCGGTGTTTGCGCCTTTGGTGGAACTGGGCACCATCGGGTTTATCGTCTTTTTGAAATTCAAACTCTACCGAAGGGCGACCTCTTTTTCACTCAGACTCTTCGGTGCCTAGTACCGGATAAAACATAACATATTATGAAAACAATGTATAAAAATATAGCTGAAATACTAAGGGCCAATCGTTTTGTGGTCCTGACCGTGGTCATTACATCGGCCCTCTGTACGATGGGTTCCGTTTTGGTAGCCTATAAGATGTACAGGCAAACCAAGACGGGAACCTTTGCCATTGGAACGGATGGGTCGGTCATTCCATTGAAATGGACGCTCCAAAAGGAAAACCGGGAAGTGGAGGCCCTGGCCCATATCGAGCAGTTCCACAAGTACTTTTATGGTATCGATGCCAGTAACTATCAAAAGCATTTGGAAAAGGCCCTATGGTTGGGGGACAGTTCGGTGGACAATGTATACCGGCAAAAAAGGGCCGATGGGGTCTATAACCGGCTCTTGCAATATTCTCTGGTCCAAAAAGTGTTGTCCGTGGAAACGGAACTATTGGGAGAATCAGGAGCCTTCTCCTTCAGGTCCCGGGTGGTTTTTGAAATTGACAGGGGTTCGGTGACCGATACCTACGAGCTGTGGACCTCCGGCCAGCTCATCACGGTGGACCGGCATTTCCCCAAGAATCCCCATGGACTGTTGATTACGGCCTATTTTGAAAATCGATTGAAAAAGGTCAATGACCTATAAAGACCACTGTTATGAAACTGGATAAAAAGAAAATCGTTTTTGGGATCGTCATTCTGTTGGTCCTGATATTTATGGTGGTGTATGCCATGCTCTTCCTGACCGATGGGGGTGGTTCAGGGGCACAACTGGATCAACCCTTGGTGCCTGCCCTGGAAACGGCCCAAAAGGAATATACCTCCAAACTGGAGGCCCTCGATGATCTTAAGGAAGTGAAGACGACCAATGCCCCAAGTATGTATGATGAGAAGTATTTGGATACAACGGGCGTATTTGACCCAAACCTGATCGATGCGGAAAAGGCAAAAATAGTGGACAGCATCTACCGGCTGGGGCGTATCGATTATACCCAAGGGTCTTACCGGAAAACACTTGTAGAAAATAAGGGGAAGGTCCATGTTCCCAATAAAAAGTGGGATCAAGAAAATGTACCGGAACCAAAAGAGGACACAAAACGTACCTTACCGGAAATGGCCTTGGACCATCAACTGTTCTTTGCATCAGCTCCCCGATTCGATGTGAAAGATGGGAATGGCTTGGTCGTTTCGGCGGTGGTACATCGGACACAGACCGTCAGGGCCAACGACCGATTGGAATTCCATACCTCGGAGGAAGTGATCATCCAGGGGGATACCATCCCTAGGAACACCGTAATATTCGGCATCGTGGGCTTTCAACCCAATAGAATGGTACTGGATATCAGGAATATTGATCATATCCCCGTAAGCTTAAGGGCCTATGACTATCGGGATGGACTGGAAGGCCTGTATATCCAGAATTCTTTTAGAGCCGAACTGTCCAGGGAACTGATGGACGATGTCGTGGACGACATCAATGTGCCGGGAGTGCCCCAGGTCAAGGGCCTGAAAAACATCTTTAAACGATCCAATCGAAAGGTTAGGGCCACCGTAAACAAAAACTATAAAATCCTTTTAAAACTGAAACCTTGAGTCCTCGTTCGACTGGGGCTTCTAAAACCATATCGTCATGAAAAATACGATCATCATCTTGGGGATGTTTCTTGCAGTCACATCCCATGCTGCCAACAACAAAACCTTGGATACCATTTATGCCAACGAACACATGAACATGGCCCTGTTCTTTCCCTCCAAGATCAAACAGGGCATTGTGGGCAACGACAATTTTGCCTTTACCTATAACCGGGAAAAAGCACAGACCTTGGGTCTGTTAAAGGCCGTTCCCGGTAAGGACAGCAATCTACTGGTGATCACGGAGGACGGGAGTGTCTATTCCTATATGGTCCGCTACGCCAAGGAACTCGAATATCCCAATAGATTTATTGGGTTGGCGGAACGGATCGGAACCGAAGACCAAGGGGTAGGGGAAGATGTTCAGCAGGAAAGGGTAGCCCAGACTTTGGTTGCGGATTCCTCGGAGGTTTCCACAATCAGTGATCGCAGGTTTCAGAACTCCTGCGAATCACTCTTGCAACTGCCCGAGCGAAAACATTCGGTTAAGAGAGAGCAGGGGCTCTCATTGGCCGTAAAGAATATGTGCCATATGGAAGACGAGGTGTATGTCCAGTTTGAGATAGCGAACCATTCCGGTGTCCGGTTTGATTTTGGAGATCTGGAGCTTTTCAAGATTAGTGGTAAAAGGGGCAGGAGGGCTTCCTACCAGGAATTGGAACTGCTGCCCCTGTATAGGTATGGTGCCCCCAGAAGTGTTATGCATGGCCAAAAAGCTCGCTTGGTGTATGTCTTTCCGAAATTTCATTTGGACAAAGGGGAGAGACTAAAGGCCGAACTTACTGAGCGAGGGACCACCAGAAGGGTCGGTTTAGCGTTTCGATGGGGGAGCTGAAAGCCTTGAAATAATTCGCTGCAAAGACCGTTGTTTGAAAGGGTTGGATATCCTAAAGCATATTTTTCCGATTAACATCAAAAATGATGGAAGATAAATAAGAAATTTTGGTGCCCTGACCGAGGGCAAACGAACATGTTCTTATCTTTTGGGATGGGATTTTGAAGAATTTACCTTTTTACCATTCGTGTAACAATGGACTCTAAAAATCAGGGTCCTTTGTAACATAAAAGGTAATGCAAAAAGCACCTACATCTCGGAAAATCTCAATGAACATCATTTTCAGCAACCTAAGGATAAGTATGATTTTAATTCCGGTTTTACTGGACAAAAATGATTAAAAAACTATATTTATCCCAGATGCACAAAAATATTGATTCTCCCCATTTTTTGTGTATCCAAGTCAGGTTATGTAATGGGGGAAATAAAATTTTAAAACAGGAAAAATGAGACAACCCAACGTATGGTTAGTGGATGATGATGACATTTATATCTATGTAACCAAAAAAGTATTGGCGCATTTGTCGGATAATATCAAATTGCACTCCTTTGGGAATGGAGCAGTAGCCATAGCAGCCTTACAAAAATGTGTGGATGAGGACCAAAATTTACCCGGCATCATTTTAGTGGATATCAATATGCCAGAATTGGACGGATGGGGCTTTTTAACCGAATTCAGGAAACTAAAGAAGAAGATTTCCTCCGAGTTGAAAATTTATATGGTGACCTCCTCCAAAGATCAACGTGACGAATCGAAAGCTCAAGAGTTCAATGAACTCAGTGGTTACTTAGTGAAACCGGTGTTTGAGGATCAATTGGTGAAACTGTTGACCGACACCTACGGGAATGATTGGTAGGTACTGAACAAACAAACCCCGGATTAAACCCAATTCGGGGTTTGCCCAGTTTTCAACGCCAATATGTTAACCTCCAAATATTTTATACTGCCAAATCAACTTTTTTGGAAAATAATTCTATGACAAGATCTTTGGCATGGAGCTGTGGTGGTTCCCGCATCTGGTTCCACGGTAAGCACAGAGAACAACCCATTGACCAAAAAGGGGCTATGCTGTTTTATTTATAGAAGTTCCAAAAACCACGCTCCATCCAATTGGCCGTAACACAGGATAAGGGATGACATTTGGGAATTAACAAACAACCATGGGATATCAAAGCCAGCTCGTAAAATGGACATGTGTTTTTCCCGTCCCCAGAACAGAAAAACAAATGGGTGATTTTTAATAACGCTCTGACAAATAACAAGACTGAAAAAATGGATAATAAACAGTATAGCGACCTTTTACTCAATCAAACCAAAGACCTGATTTGGATGGTTGACCAAAATTTACATTTGGTTTATGCCAATAAAGCTTTTCTCAACCTGATGAAAGAAGTGACGGGTAAAGAAAAAAAACTAAACACTCCTATTCTAGTAGAAGACTTTGGCCAGAGCTATATTGAAAAGTGGAAATCGTATTATCAGAGAGCACTTTCAGGTGAGTCCTTCAACATTGAAGAACATTTCATCCACCCCGGAGATAATCAGGTTCAATACGGCCACATATCTTTCTCCCCCATAAAAGGCGAAGATGGCAAAATTCAAAGTGTGGCATGCCGAAATACTGACGTAACCAATATTGTCCAAGAAAAGTATCGTGCCAGCTCATTGATGGATTCATCCCTAGATGTTTTTTGTACCATTGATGAAGCAGGGAATTTTGTTTATGTAAGTGCTGCTTCCACAGAGCATTGGGGCTATCTTCCTGAAGAATTAATAGATAAACCCTACCGAGATCTTATTCTTGAAGAGGATTTGGAGAAAACTGACATTGTAGCGTCCGAAATAATGGCAGGAAAAATTTATAAGTCCTTTAACAATCGGTTTCACAAGAAAAATGGGGATATAGCCTATAATTTATGGTCGGCAAGATGGGACGATCAAGTCAAATTGATGTATTGTGTAGCCAGAGATGCAAAGGAAAAGATAGAAGAAGAGCAACAACTTAAACTACTCAGTAGTGTAATCACAAGCACCAATGATGCGGTTTTGATCACCGAAGCCGAACCTGTAAGCGGACCCGGCCCCAGAATCATTTATGTAAACGAAGCTTTTACCCGGATGACGGGCTATACCGCTGAAGAAGTGATTGGTAAAACGCCCCGAATTTTGCAAGGTCCCAAGTCCGACTTTGAAGCATTGGCAAAATTGGGAGATTCGCTACGAAATTGGCAGACGCATGAAATTACTACTATAAACTACAAAAAGAACGGAGAAGAGTTTTGGGTCAACTTCACGGTAACCCCGGTGGCTGATGAAACAGGCTGGTACACGCACTGGATTGCCATTATGAGGGATGTAACTGCTCAAAAGAATGCCGAGTTGGAAAAAAGCTTTTTAGCCCAAATCTCCACCTGCTTTCTGGAAGAGGAAATAAACCAAGCGGGTAAAGCCATTTGTGAAGTTATTCGGGATTTTGCCGACTTTGATTTGGTTGAGCTATGGTGTCCGAATTTGGAGCTTACCTATTTATCAAGAATTTCAGTATGCTCCCGTGCCAAAGACTTTGAAGACACAAATAACTCCACCTTCCAATTTTCAAAAGGCGAAGGCCTGTCCGGGAAAGTTTGGAAGCAAAAAAAACAATTGCTGTGGGATAAGGAAAAAATCACAAAATATTTTCTGCGCAAAAAGGAAGCCGAAAATGCAGGGCTAACGCATCTTTTGGGGGTTCCTTTGACACATCAGAACCAAATTACAGGAGTATTGGTCATAGGTACTACAAGTGGTGATGCAAGCTTGCAAAAATTTAGCGGACTCTTAAAAAATCTGGAAGCATTTATCGGCTCCGAAATCAACCGCAGTAGATTGGAGGATGATCTTAAGCATTTATATCAAGCCATCCCAGAAATTCTTTGTATAGCTGATTTTCAAGGACGTTTTTTGAAAATGAACCCTGCGGGGTGTGAACTTTTAGGCTATACGGAAGAAGAAATACTTTTTCACCCCTTTGATGAATTTACACATCCTGAAGATAGAGCTATTTCAGCTAATGAGGTGAAAAAGTTGGGACAGGGCGCTACCACATTTCAATTTGAAAACAGATACATCACCAAGGACGGACGAATCATCTGGTTGAGCTGGAACTGTAACTCGTCTGTTCAAGAAGGATTGATCTATGCGGCTGCCAAAGATATCACCAAGGAAAAAGTGCTGCGTCAACTGAATAAGCAGGCCAATACCATGGCCAAAATCGGCTCTTGGGAAGTAGATGTAGAAAAAGGCACCGTATTCTGGACTGAGATGGTACATCAGCTACATGAAACCGATGCTATCAGCTTTTCGCCCGATCTAGCTTCTTCTATCAACTTTTACCGCGAAGATTTCAGGCCGATGGTTCAGGAATTGGTGACAAAAAGTGTGGAAAAAGGTATAGACTTCGACTTTGAGGCAGTCATTGTTACAAAAAATCAAAATGAAAAATGGGTTCGTACTATAGGAAAAGTAGAACGGGTTAATGGTATCACCAAACGTCTATTCGGTAGTTTTCAGGATATTTCGGAAATTAAAGCAACCGAATTGGCCTTAATCGAAAGTGAAGCAAAGTTCAAGACTATTTTTGAAATCGCATCTTTGGGAATTACTCAGGTATCTCCGGTTGATGGACAGATCCTGCTTGTCAATTCTCACTATGAGGAGATTACAGGCTACAGCATTGATGAAATGCTACAAATGACATTTAAGGATTTGACCCATCCTGATGATCAAGAACAAGATTGGGAGTTGTTCCATAAAGCAGCTAAAGGAGAATTGATATACCGTAATGAAAAACGCTACATCAAAAAGGACGGATCTATCGTTTGGGTGCGTATTCATTTGGCATTTATCAGAGATGAGGATGGAACCCCCGTTAAAACAGTAGCAATCTGTGAAGATATTACGGGTCGAAAAGAAGCTGAATTAAGGTTACAGGATATTACCAACGACCTTCCGGGAGTTTCTTTTCAATATCATTTGTATCCAGATGGTACAGATAAGGTTTTTACTGTTTCCAAGGGGTCGGAAAGGATTTGGGGACTCAGGCCCGAGCAGTGTGAAAAAGATATCAATCTCATTTGGGATCTAATAAAAAAGGGGGGTGATTATGAACGTGTGGTGCAGGATATCACACATTCTAAAGAGACCAAAACACCTTGGCACAGCAAAATGAGGATTATGCTGCAGGATGGTCAAGTGAGATGGGTCGAAGGTTTTGGTACGCCTCAATTTTTGCCAGATGGCACGGTAGTTTATAACTCCATGATCTTCGATAACACCGATGAGAAAAAAGCTGTTGACCTCTACGAAGAGGCTTCCGAAATGGCCCAAATTGGGAATTGGGAACTAAACCTTGCCAACCAGGATGAAACTGATAACATGTACTGGTCACCTATGCTAAGACAGATTCTGGAAGTAGGTGATGATTATAACCCATCGCTTACCGGAGGCTTCGAGTTCTATGAAGTAGATAGCAAAGTATTGATTCAAGAAGCAGTTGAAAAACTCATGGCATCAGGGACTCCCTTTGATTTGGAGTTATTGATCAGAACAGCAAAAGGAATGAATAAATGGATTCGCTGTATCGGAAATGGGGAATTTATTGACGGAAAATGTATAAGGATCTATGGTAGTTTTCAGGATATACACGACCGAAAAACCGCTGAACTGCAACTTAAATCGCTTACTGACAACCTTCCTGGGGTGATTTTCCAATACCTGCTCCATACTGACGGGAATGACCAAATTCTATACATCAGCGAGGGAAGCTACAAAGTCTGGGGACTGTCACCACAGGAATGTATGAGCTCTCCGGAAAAGATATGGCAACAAATAGAGGCCGGTGGCAACAAGGATGAAGTAGTAGCAAGCATCATGGAATCTGCCGAACATCTTACTCCTTGGTATGCCGAATGGAAAAACATATCTCCCGACGGAACAAAGAAATGGTACGAAGGAAGAGGTTTGCCACAAAAACTGAAGGACGGAGCGGTGTTGTGGAATTCGGTGATCATCGATATTACAGAGAAGAAGGAACTAGAAGAAAAGTACAAACAATCTCAAGCTGAAAGGGCCACTATACTTGAAAGTATTTCAGACGCATTTTATGCTGTGGATGAGGATTGGAACTTTACCTACTTCAATAAAGAAGCAGAAAACCTTTTGAAGAAAAGGGCTGAGGAAGTTTTGGGTGGCAATATTTGGGAAATCTTCGCCCCGGCTGAAGGAACCGAGATTGAAAAAATATACAGGAGAGTGGCTTCATCAGAGAATCCTGAAAATTTTGAATATTTCTATCCCGGTGATAATTCTTGGTATGAACTGGCCGCTTACCCTTCTAATGGTGGTGTAGCAGCTTATTTTAAGAATATTGATGAGCGAAAGAAGGTTGCGGAGGAACTGGAAAAGGCCTATCATGAAAAAAACAATATACTGGAAAGTATCGGAGATGCCTTTTTTACCATTGATAGCGATTGGACTGTTACCTACTGGAATAGGCAAGCGGAGAAGTTACTTGGATTACCGAAAGGAGAAATTGTTGGAAAGAACCTATGGGAAGTATTTGCAGATGCCATTGATTCGGATTTTTATCGCCAATATCACCATGCGATGAAAACGGGAGAAACGGTTCGCTTTGAAGAAAAATATGAAACACAAGGAAAATGGTTTGAAGTGAATGTTTATCCATCGGACACTGGACTATCCATTTACTTTACGGATGTTACCCTTAGAAAAGAAGCCGATGAGCGGTTGATTAAAGCAAACGAAAGGTTCGAAAAAGTAACGGAAGCTACCAATGATGCCATTTGGGATTGGGATATTGTGAATGACACGTTTTATAGGTCTCAAAATATCCTGAAATTTTTTGGCAAGGAAACCGCTACAGAGTTAACCAGCAAAGATTTCTGGACCGATTCTTTCCACCCGGATGATCTCAAAATTATTAAAGAGAGTATTTCCAATACACTCAAGGATGATCGGACCAATCGTTGGGAAATGGAATATAGAATTTTGAATGAAAAAGGAAATACACTATATGTGATAGATAGAGGATTTATCATAAGAGGTGGTTCTGGTGAAGCCATCCGAATGATTGGAGCAATGACGGATATTACCGAACGAAAACAAAGTGAGCAACAGCTTCTGGCTGTCAATAGAAAATTGGAAACCCAAACCAGGGAATTGGAGCGGTCCAATGAAGAATTGGAACAATTCGCCTTTATCACTTCACATGATTTACAGGAACCACTTCGAATGATTTCAGGCTTTATGGATCAGCTGGACAGGAAATATGCCGATCAATTGGATGATAAGGCAAAACAGTACATTCACTACGCCAAGGATGGGGCCAAGCGGATGAAGCAGATTATCCTGGACCTACTTCTGTATTCAAGAGTTAATAGGCCCACTGAGTTCCAAGAAGCTGTAAACCTGAATGAAATCGTATCAGAGTTTTTACAATTAAGAAGAAAGTTAATCGCTGAAAAAAAGGCAGTAATTCATGTGGACCAATTGCCGGAACTAATAACCTTCAAAGCTCCTGTAACACAACTGTTTAATTGTTTGCTGGATAATGCCTTAAAATACACCAGGGAGAGTGTGACGCCTGCCATTGCTATCAAGGTGGTTGATAAGGAGGGGTTTTGGGAGTTTTCCATTAAGGACAATGGGATAGGGATTGACGATCGATTCTATGAAAAGGTGTTCATCATTTTCCAAAGGTTACACAATAGAAAGGAGTATGATGGTACCGGTATTGGTTTATCCATTGCGAAACGAGCAGTAGAGTTTCTGGGTGGAGAGATTTGGGTGAAGTCCACCTTGGGAGAAGGATCAACATTTTATTTTAAAATACCAAAGAAATGATATTAGGATATTGGAAAAAGTATAAGCTAAAGATAGCCCAGAATTGTGACACTTCCCTCGAGGAATCTATGGATGGTGTCAATTATTGGAGAAACAGGCTTTTTGCTTCCACATTAATCTTTATCCTACCCTTTTGTTTCATTGCAATGCTTCCTGTACTTGTACTTAATATTTATAAAAATGTAAGTACTATTATTTTATTGGATATTGTTACCATATGCATTATGTGTTTTATAGCATTTATGCCCAGAATAAGTCTCAATGTACGTAAGACGATTTTTTCCTGTACGGTATTTGCGTTTGCGGTATCCCTTAATACACTAACACCATCTTCGGGCCCGGTACTTGTTTACATGATGGCAGGTTGCATTTATTCCATAATCATTTTCGATAATAAGTATGCATACTGGTGGAGCCATTTCGTATTGCTTTTATCTGTATTGATCGGGGTTGCCATTCAATTCAATTTACTTCAGTTTAGCAATAATATCGATTTAAAATCAGTGACAGAATGGGCTGCTGTTTCCTCTAATCTTGTTTTCCTATGTTATCTGTCATCAGCTCTCATCCCTCAAATTTTCAGAGGTATAGAAAACTATATACTTGAGCAAGAGAGGTTAAGAATGGAACTTGAGAAAAGTACAAAGACATTGCAAGCCAAAAATGAGGAGCTCGAGCAGTACGCATATATTGCATCTCATGATCTACAGGAACCCTTGAGGATGGTAAGCAGCTTTATGGAAAAACTGGAAAAAAAATATGCTGGTCTTTTGGACGATAAAGGGCTTCAATACATACATTATGCCACAGATGGTGCCAATCGCATGAAGCAGATCATACAGGATTTGTTGCTTTATTCCAGAATAAACGCATCCACAGAGGAGCCAGAGGAGGTAATTTTAAATGATGTACTGACCGAATATTTGGACTTGAGGAGGAAGCTAATTACCGATAAGAAAGCTGAAATTAAGTATAAAAACCTTCCAGAATTAAAGAGTTTGAAAGTTCCGTTGACACAAATTATCCATAGCTTGCTAGACAATGCCATTAAGTACACCAAAGTGGATGAGCCTCCAATAATTGAGATAGAAGCGCTAGATAAAGGAGAGTTTTGGCAGTTTGCAATAAAGGATAATGGGATTGGAATCGATAAAAGGTTCCATGATAAGGTATTTATCATATTCCAGCGACTTCATAATAGAAGTGAATTTGACGGTACCGGTATTGGTTTGGCGATTGCCAAACGAGCAGTAGCGTTTCTGGGGGGAGAGATATGGGTGGAATCCAAGGTTGGTGAAGGCACTACATTTTACTTTACAATTTCAAAAATTCCTGATAAAACTGAAAAAACACGATAGCGGTAATAAGCAAATTTTGAAATTAGAAACAGTATGGAAGAAAAGGAATCCCATCAAAATATACCTAAAGGATTAAAGCTGCTCACTAAAAGTTGGGAGTTGAACAAGTAGGAACATATAAGCAGTCAACTATGGAAAAAATAGACATACAAATCCTTGCGCAATCAGCCGATAAGATTGCCAAACAGATTTTGGAGTTACATTTTAAACATCATCCTGAGTCGATAGAATGCTACGGTGCAGCTGGTAAGGATCGATGCTATGAAGACGCTGTTTTTCATCTCAAATTCCTGGCGGAAGCAATTACTATGGAGTTGCCCGATATGTATGCCAATTATATACTTTGGGCAGCTTCCATGCTGGACTCAAGAAATATTCCTGAATCAGTCCTTTATAATGACATAGATTATGTACAGAAAAGCATAAAAGAAGTATTGGGGAGTCAATATACAACACTTACCGAACCCTACATTCAAGCCGCAAAAGAAAAACTGAGTAATCGAAAGGCAGAAAATAATTCCTATATAAATGAAAGTAATCCTTTAAAAAATGAAGTCTCAAACTATTTGGATTATTTACTTAACGGGAAACGTCAACTGGCCAATACATTGGTTAACGAGCTCATTCAAAATGGAGTATCCATTAAAAATATCTATCAAGACATTTTTCAGGTATCACAATATGAAGTTGGAAGACTCTGGCAATGCAATAAAATTACGGTGGCTCACGAGCACTATTGTACAGCTGCTACACAGCAAATTATGTCAGGCCTTTATCAATATATTTTTAACATGGACCGAAATGGAAAAACACTTGTTGCATGCTCTATTTCAGGGGAATTGCACGAAATGGGCATCCGGATGGTGGCAGACTATTTTGAAATGGAGGGTTGGGACACTTATTATTTGGGAACAAATTTACCGGAAAAACAGATTGAAACTTACTTGATTGAATACAAGGCTGATATTTTGGCACTTTCTGTTACCCTTCCGTTGCATGTTAGTAAAGCGGCAGCTTTAATAAAAAGTATAAAAACAAACCCATCAACTCAACATGTGAAAATCATGGTTGGGGGCTACCCGTTCATAAATAATCCGGAACTATGGCAAAGAGTATCAGCAGATGGGTTTGCGCAAAATGCTGAGCAAGCCATTTTAAAGGCAAATGAACTAATCTATAATTAGTATGGAAATTAAAGCCGATCATCATAAAATTATAATTGCTTGTAATAAGCACGGGCTTGTACAAGAGTTGTATTTAGATACAGCTTTATTATTGAATGGCATTATACTGCCTGTTGGCCTGCACACACTTTTTGCCTCCAATTCGTTAAAGGATTTAGGCGTTTTTTGGCTTTCCATTATCAACAATAAAATTGAGGAAAATCATGTATTAACGTTGAGTTGTAATGAAAGGCAATTGACGTACGTTTTTTCAGGCTACCTCTTGGGAGACAAGGTGTTATTGACCGGAAATACCGAGCTATCTGCGCCTGCAACTGCCTTGGATGAACTTATGAAAATCTCCAATGAGCAGGTGAACAAACTAAGACTCTCCGAGAAAGAAATATTCAATTTAAAAGTTAAATCAAGAAAACCTGATAATGACAATTCGATATTGGACGATTTTTCAGCCATTAATAATGAATTAGTAAATAGCAAAAGGGAATTGATTAGAAAAAGTAAAAGAATTGAGTTGTTGAATAAAGAGCTAGAAGCATTAAATGATAACCTGAACAATTTTACCTATTCTGTGTCACACGACCTTAGAGAGCCATTAAGGATGGTTAAATCCTTCTTGGGATTACTTGAAAAAAAATATGAGGCTAATTTAGACGAAAAGGGTAAGTCCTACTTGAAATTCGCAACTGGTGGAGCAAAAAAACTTGATGAGATGTTTAATGCCCTATTAGAATTTCACAGAACAGAAAATGCAGTCAATGATGAAGTAGTTGACCTAAATTTGGTTTTAATAGAAGTCCGAAAAACATTAAAATTGATGATAGATGAAAAGGGCGCAAAAATTGAAAGCAGTAATCTGCCATTGGTAAAAGGCTCATACACAGGCTATTTTCAGGTTTTTCAAAACCTCATTTCCAATGCCATTAAGTTTACACCTGAAGATAGGTTTCCGGTCATTGGCATATCAACGGAGTTGATAGATGGTCAACCAACACTTATCATAAAAGACAATGGTTTGGGTATACCGAAAAATCAACATGAAAATATATTTATGATTTTTAAACGTCTGGATAATTCACAAGAACAAAAGGGTAAAGGCATTGGTTTGGCCCTTGTAAAAAGAAATATTGAACAAATGAAAGGTAAGATATGGTTGACATCTGAATTAGATAAAGGCACTATCTTCTATATAACACTAAATACATATGAAAAACCATGACAAGTAATCCAAAACCTGCACATATCCTTCTGGTAGAAGACAATGAAGGAGATATCCTGCTTACCCTTGATGCTTTTGAGGAAAGTAAGTTTCATTCACAGGTAAGTGTAGCTAGGAATGGACAGGAAGCATTGGACTTTCTCAAAAAGCAAGGTGAATTTTCGGGCGCTCAAAAAGCCGATTTGATTTTGTTGGATATCAACATACCCATATTTAGCGGACATGAGGTGCTGGAAGAAATCAAACGGAATGAAAATTTAAAGAAAATTCCGGTCATCATGCTAACTACCTCCTCCAATCAAAAGGACATAGATAAGGCATACGGCAATTATTGTAACAGCTATATTCAAAAGCCGTTGGAAATGGAAGAGTTTATGCAGGCAGTTCTTAAAATTGAAGAGTTTTGGCTGCAGCTAGCAACACTGGCCAGATGAATAAAAAATAAAACATGAGTAAAAAGTTCTCAGTTGTCGTGATAGAAGACAACGATGGTGATTTTGTGTTAATTGAAGATTTCTTGATTGAGACTTTTAAAACAGTTCAGATCGAAAGATGTGATTCATATAGTGACTTTGAAGAATTCACAAATAATGAAAATGGAAAATATGACTTGATCCTTTTGGATTTGCATTTGTCTGATTTCTCAGGTCTGGATCTAATTCAAAGAGTTGTTTCTGAAAAGTTTCAAGTCCCCATAATAATCTTAACAGGATATTCAGACATTAATTTAGCCAAGGAAAGCCTTAAACTAGGTGTTGAAGATTTTTTGATCAAAGATGAAATAACACCAAGTATTCTTCATAAAAGCATTGAGTTTGCATTCAGTAGAAGTCAGTATGTAACGCATATTGAAGAACAGAATAAAAAACTAAGAAACATTGCATGGACACAGTCCCATCTTGTAAGAGCGCCTTTGTCAAGAATTTTGGGGATAGTGAATTTAATCGAAATGGAGACAGATGGTTTGGATGATGACCTGCTGTTCCTTTTAAAGAACCTAAGGGTTTCATCTAACGAAATGGATGAAATCGTGAATAAAATCACCGAAGAAGCCCAAGAAATTCAATTAAACAAGAATAATGAACACAACAGTTTAAATCATGGATAATGATCCATTACCTCGTTTAATTGTAGGGAAAATGATGAACAGAGTTGACAATGGTTTGACATGTGTTCATTGTGAAAACGGAAGATTAAAGCCATCCAACAATCGGTCTTGGTGTTCTGAAATACGGGGTTTTGTGTTGGTTTCGAGGGTGCTCAATTTTATCCAGCGAAGGTGGTATACTATGTCCAGCATTTCCAATAGGGAAACTTTTAAGTCCTTTTGCACAAAACAAAAGCGAAAAGGGCATTTCGCACTTACCAATATCCTTTATTATAATTCCCCCTATCTCTAGGACAGTATTTCTTTAAAAATAAGTGTGATGATGATGTTGAAAGAGGGGGGGCGGGGGGGAGACTCATAACCTGCCCTTTTTGTTGAAAACCCATCTTTTCCCTTGTGTACATCATGCCACCTTTTTTATCCTTTGTTGATACCATGTTGACGGGGTCTCGTCCTCACTTGGATTCAAGGGCAATGTACCAAACCGAAAGGCTTGCTTCCGTTTTTCTCGACTTCGTTGAAAGGATTGCATTTTGGCAACAGCTAATCATAAAGGCCCGTCGACAAAAATCCCACAATTTCCATGTAACTATACCTGCTTTTTTGACTCGTAGCCATCTATCTTCTTAAAATCTGGCCCCTAGTCCCTTATCCCTTGATACCCCTCGTTATGGCTACTGGGTTTTTTAAGGTACGTACTATTCCGTAGGGTCTTATTTCTTACAGGCCACCTATAAGATAGTGGTTTGAAATAAGCTTGAATTCCATGTATTGCCATTGTTTTTTCCGTGGCTCCCATTCCTTTCGTATTTCCCGTTCTTGATTCCCTTGTCCAAGCCGTCCGTGCTTCCTTTTTGACGGCAAAACAACAACATCCAGCCTTGCGGGCGGCATAAAGCCGCTTCGCTTTTTATACGCCCTTGTACAAGCCTGGAGGTTGTACCGCGATCAGCAACAAAAAGGATACGTGACGGCCCTATGGGAAGTAAATCATTTAAACCAAGAACGATGAAATCATACGAAAACAATAAAACGGGAGCACTTCAAAAGTTAAAAACGAACAAAAAGGAAAACGCTCTGGATATAATAAGTAAATCAGTTTTCAACGCCCTGACGGATAGGGCTTCATATAATTCTAATCTTTAAATTTTTTAATCATGAGTACATTGAGAAACAAAGTCCAATTGATCGGGAACATCGGAAACGACCCCAAAGTGGCCGTATTGGAAAGCGGCAGCAAGACCGTACGCTTTGCCATGGCCACCAACGAGTATTACAAAAACGCCCAAGGGGAAAAGGTACAGTCCACCCAGTGGCACAACGTGGTGGCCTGGGACAAAAGGGCGGAGGTCATCGAACAGTATGCCCACAAGGGCAAGGAAATCGCCATCGAGGGCAAACTGGTATCCCGAAGCTATACCAATGAAATGGATGTCAAGGTCTATGTGACCGAGATTGTGGCCACCGAGATCCTGCTCTTGGGAGGCAAGGAATCCCAAGAAGCCGAGCCAATCCCCGAAAAGGGAAAAGGCCAAAAAACGGCTTCAAAGGCCAAGAACCCTAAAACGGCCAAGACTGCCTAATGCGGTCGAGCCGATGCCTTAAGAGGGTGGGCAGCTAAAAACTTCCGCCCTCTTTTTTTCATCAGCACCCTAATACCATCATCATGGGAACTCAAGTCAACGAAATCAGCATCCGCTACAAAGAACCCGTACCCGCCCCCTTTTGGAAACAGATAAAATCCTCCAAGGATGCCGCGGAACTGCTCTACCAAACATGGAACGCCGATACCATCGCCGTACATGAATCCTTTAAGATCGTCCTGCTCAACAACAGCAACAAGGTCAAGGGCATCTACCAAATCTCGCAAGGCGGGATCACGGGAACCTTGGTAGATCTGCGCATCCTCTTCGCCGTAGTGCTCAAAACGCTCTCCGTGGGCATCCTGCTCGCCCATTATGTAAAGTGTTTTTTTATGTAAAGTGAAGCAGCCAAAACCCTGTCATTGTTAGAAAGTATTGGAAATAACTTTACATAAAAATATCACGTATACTGTTCAAATTGAAGGTCAATCATTTATTTAGGGAAATTATTCACATTTAAAATGATTGTATCATGAACAAACAGATCAAAGAATTCCATGAGTTAATGTCCAAAGCGGGAGATTATCTCCAATCTGAACTATCTTATTCATTGAGTACCCTTGCTTGCTATAGGTCGGCTTGGAAAAAGATAAAGGTTTACATGTTTCGACACGGGATCGAACGTTATGACAAAAGGGTCGAGACCCTAATATTTCAGAATGAGCTTGGTGGCCGCAGTATCCCGAAATTATCGGAAAGCGAAAGATATCTTTACCATGGGGCCAGGATGTTGACCGAATTCAAGAGTACAGGTATTATCACGGCACCCGCCAGGAGCCAGCGCAAAGAAGACCCAATCGTTTTTTCAGGGACAATAGGAAGGGCGATCGTTGGTTTTTTGGAGCACAAAAGACTGAAGGAAAGATTGACCGTATCAACCTTATATGACTATCGGAAAAACCTTTTCCCCTTCCTGCAATATTGCAATAAGAACAACATTGGCTCCATGGGGGATATCGATCAAGCCTTTATCCTCGGATATCTAAATCAAATGGACTGTCGTAAAAAGACAGTGGTGCAAGTTACCATCATAGCACTTCGTAGCTTTATGAAGTATGCCTATCGGGAGAAGTTGGCGAATTTTGATTACTCCAGCAAAATTCCGAGATACAGATCTGTAGATCAGCCCAAATTGCCTTCCACATATTCCAAGGAGGAAATCGAAAAGCTGATCGCATCAATAGACAGATCCAGCCCAATGGGAAAACGCAACTATGCAATCATACTTTTAGCTGCCAGATTAGGATTAAGAGCATCGGATATCTCAAGGTTGAAGTTCTCGGAACTGAATTGGGGAACAAGTTCCATAGAAATAAGCCAGGTCAAGACAGGAAAGGAATTAGTGCTTCCTATATTGCCCGATGTTGGCAATGCGCTGATCGATTATCTGAAATATGGCCGTCCAGTATCGACATCCCCGTTTGTATTCTTGATAGCCAAAGCACCCTATGCAGAGTTCCATACCAGCCAGGTGGTTACCCATGTTGTCCAAAGGGCCTATAGAAAAGCAGGGATTGAAGTCAAAGGCAGGAGGTTCGGTGCCCATTCCCTGCGCCATAGCCTAGGGTTCAGGATGCTGGAGGAAAGCACTGCGCTTCCTGTTATCTCGGAAGTCCTTGGCCACCAAAGCACAGAATCCACCAGGTACTACCTTAGGATCGATCTTAAATCGATGAGACAATGTATGGTCGATGTGCCTCCTGTCCCTATCGGTTTTTACCAGCAGAAAGGAGGGCTCTTTTATGAATAAGCAATACAACAGTATATATGGCCCCTATATTGTACAGTTCATAGAACTAAAGAAAAGGTTAGGTTTTAAGTTTGCAACCGGTACGTTTATTTTATCCCAGATCGATGCCTTGGCGGCCCATAGGGAGGAAACCGAATTGGGGGTTACAAAAGAATTTACAAGGATATGGAGCGAAAGACGGCCCAACGAATCCGAGTTTTATCGCTATACAAGGATAAGCCATCTTGTACAGTTCTCCTCCTACCTGTGCGAACTGGGAACCCCATCATATATCCCTAGGTTACCGAACTTCCCAAAGAGCACATTCATTCCCTACATCTATTCAGGGAAAGAGATTCGGCAACTGTTCAAGGCCTGTGATGAATTAAGGTTGGGCAGGGTAAACAAGGATTCCTGTTTGATCTGCATGCCTGCACTGATCAGGCTACTTTACTGTACCGGAATCCGGATTGGAGAAGCCATTGCCCTAAAAAATGAAGATGTCCATCTAGATGAAGGTTATTTACTGGTTCGGGATTCCAAGAACGGGAAAGAGCGGATCATACCGATCCCACAATCACTGGTATCCGTATGCCGGGAATATCTGGGATACAGGGATTTACTTCCATCCAGAAAAACAGGTTCCAGCTACTTCTTTGTGAAGATCAACGGGCAAAAATGCGGGCAAGACGTTAGGAAATGGTTCAAAAAATGTTTGGACAAGGCAGGAATACCCAATTCAGCACGACTTCACGACCTTAGGCATACCTTTGCCGTTACTTCACTTGCCCAAATGGCAGAATCGGGGATTGATCTTTATGCCTCACTGCCCATACTCTCCAATTATTTAGGGCACCAATCTATTGGAGCGACCGACCATTATGTCAGGTTGACAAGTAACATGTACCCTAATCTGATCAATGACATGAATGCAGTGTGCCTGGACGTATTCCCTAAATTCAAGAATTATGAGGCCAACTGATTTTTCAATGTACATATCCGATTTTATGGTGAGATATTTACCCGACGAGAGAGGGGCAAGTGTGAATACCATTGCCGCATACAGGGATACGTTCGTCCTGCTATTGGAGTTTATCAAAAAGAGAAAGCTCTTAAAGATAGAAAAACTGACACTAGAAAAGATCAAAAAGGAGACCATCATAGAGTTCCTTGATTGGATACAAAAACAGCGGAAATCTAGCGACTCCACCAGGAACATGAGATTGGCAGCGATCCATTCCTTTTATAAATACTTGCAGCACGAAAACCTGGACAATCTCCACGAAAGCCAAAGGATACTGTCCATCAGGTCCAAGAGGGCCCGAAAGGAAAGTATAACATACCTTTCTATCGAAGGAATGAAGTTGCTCCTGAAACAGCCCGATACAACAACCTCCAGGGGAAGGCGGGACCTGGCCTTGCTGTCACTGATCTATGATTCCGGTGCCAGGGTCCAGGAAATTATTGATCTAACGCCCTCAAGGTTGAGACTGGCAAGGCCTCCAGTGATCAAAATTATCGGAAAGGGGAACAGGGCACGGCTTGTTCCAATGCTGGATGCGCAAATCGTGCACCTTAAAAATTACATGAAAGAGCATCGATTGGACCAGGCCAGTGCCAGTGTGCACCCTCTTTTCTTCAATAGCAGAAAGGAAAGGTTCACCCGTGCCGGAATCAACCATATCATCCAAAAATATATAGAAATGGCCAGGGAAGCAGACAAAACATTGATCCCTGATAAGGTCAGCTGCCATTCTTTTAGGCATTCCAAGGCCATGCACCTGTTGCAGGCAGGGGTGAACCTAGTGTATATTCGAGATATTTTGGGGCATGTATCCGTCCAGACCACAGAGATTTATGCTAGGGCCGATTCCAGACAAAAACGTAAAGCGTTGGAAAACGCATATGTGGATATCAACCCAGATGAGGAACCTGTTTGGACAAATAATGAAAATTTGATCGGTTGGCTGAAGCGATTCTGATATTATTATGTAAAGTAATTTTATAAAAACTTCAAGGTTTATGGGGTATTCATAGGGTTACTTTACATAAAAAAACACTTTACATAATGGGCCTTATGCAAAGCTTTCCATAATGCCCATAACCATCCCAGTGGGAAACTACAGGCCAGCCAACCGGATAGGGACATTACCCAAAAGATCCAACGGGCCGCCCAGCTCTTCGATGTCAAGGTCCTCGATCATATCATCATCGCCCCCAACGGGGACTACTTTAGTTTTGCCGATCAAGGGGTGTTGTAGCTGAAGGAGCTGCACCACTATTTTAGCAAAGGGAACTACATAGGTTCCCTTTTTTATTGAAGATGTACAGCCCTTGGACGCTTTCCTTGTATTTTTTTCAAAAGCAGCACTTTCCACATCTTAAAATTTCGTTTTGGTGTTTCCTGAGCTGTCAAGGCCTATACCTTGGGATAGGTATGGCGTTTTCCCCGAGCGCGCGGGGAAACGAATAGCAAGGCGTTGCTACAAGTCCCATTTGCTGTGCAAAGCCCATAGATACTGGAGGATTCAAGGATGGGATGATAAATTCGACATCCATTGTTTGCTGTAAATCGTCTTGAAACCCTTGAAAAGATTGAAAAAAATTGCTGTAAAACATGAAACGGAACAGAAAAACATATCGATTTTCGTCTATCAATATTAAAAGTGCGGTGGCCAATAGGTTTCGCAGTTTCTCTAAAAAAACGGCAAAATCCCACACGGAAACCCTTATGGCTGTCATGGACTTTTTTGAGTGGCATGGCTTTACGCCTTCCGATAGACTTGGCCAAAGCTTCCTCCAAGAGGTTCTCAAGAACCGGAAACTTATCGAAACCTCCATCAAACGCACCGAGGCCTCCATTGCCATTATCCGTGATATCGAGATTACCCAGACCAAGCCCACCAATGCCATTCTTGAGGCCCTGCTTGAACAAAAGATCAGGCATGTAAAACCAAGGGCGGAACAAATACCCTCCAAACAGGAACCGCCGATTGAGATTACCGTTCCCAAGATCCGTTATGTACGGCTTCAGGACAAAATGGGAATGCTCCAAAGGGAAAGCCAGTACCTAATCGAAAACACAACCCTAATAAAACCCTCTCTTGGAAAACCCTATCTACGTTTGGATATCACCGAAGGTGAATTGGAAAACTATAAACGTACCCTTGAAAATCTATGAACATGTACATTACCATCACAGCGCAGAAAACCGGAAAAGGCTTCGAGATCTATCACAGTAGCGTAAAGGACTATGTTGCCTATTTGGAAAAGGAGAACCAAGATTTGGAACCGGAGGAGCAAGGGACCTTTTTTGACCAAACCGAAAATGCTATTCCCGCAGAAAAGGTCATATCCGAAATCGATGACAATACCGCCAAACTCAAGAAGCATGAACCCAAATTCTATTCCATAGTGGTAAGCCCAAGCCAACGGGAACTCAAACAGATTAACAATGATTCGGTAGCACTTAGAAAATACACTCGGGAGATCATGAAGGATTATGCCGTTTCCTTTTATCGGGATAGACAGATTACCGTCGATGATATCAAATACTACGCGAAAATCGAACATGAACGCAGCTTTCGTGGCTTTGAAAAGCAAGTGCTGGAAAATGCCCCGTACCGCAAACAGATTGCCAAACTTCGTAATGACCTGACAAAGATGGAACGGGGTGAAATCCAAGGAGACCTAAACACCGTTAAACAGGAAATCCATCGCTTGACCCATGAGGCTCCCCATAAGATCAATGGCCAAATGATCGTAGAAGGGATGAAAAAGGAAGGAGCGCAGTCCCATATCCATATCATCGTCAGCCGAAAGGATATGACCAATACCCATAGCCTATCCCCTGGGAGCAAGTTCAAGGCCTCCGAAACCATCCTCCAGGGCAAAAAGGTCAAACAGGGCTTCCATCGGGATCAATTCTACCAATCTGCGGAAAAGACCTTTGACCGCATGTTCGCCTATGACCGAAACTTCATGGAAAAATATGGTACGAAAAAGCTATACCGACAGGATCCAAAAAAGTTCGTGGTCCTTTTGATGGGATTGCCAAACAACGAAAAGCAACTGGCCCTCCAACTGTTGCGCAAAGGGGGAGTCGCTATCCCCAACATCCCCACCAACAAGGTGCAGTTGGCCTATAAGATCCTGATGAAACTCAAACAAGGTGTCGAACGGGCCGTCCGATCAGGGGGCATTGAAATCTAAAATGATGTTGACTGCTTCCATTGAACATATTGTTTTGCTGGTACTTCCATTGGGAAGCTTGATTTCTTTCCTTTTGGTCAAGTACTTCCGTTACGGGTTTGTTGGGTCATGGACCCTGCTCTTAGGAATGGGAACCGCTTTTTTCTTCTATTTGGATACTGCTACTTTTTTAAGGGCCGTACTTTATGTGTTGTTGCCTTGGGGGTTTGTAAACCTCTTGTATTATGTTTTTATCCCGAACAAAGAAGTCAAAACCATTGACAAAAAATATCGATTGGTGTTGCAGACCAAGGGAACCAAGTTGGTTTTGGCCAATATCCGAAGGGGCATTTCCATTATCGGGGCAGCGGGCAGCGGAAAGACCGAAAGCATCGTCCACAACCTCTTTAGACATTTTGCGACCCATCGCTTTTGTGGGGTCATGCACGATTACAAAAACTTTGAGATCACGGAAATGGCCTACCCGCTCTTTAAAGGAACCGATCGGAAATTCCATATCGTTTCCTTTGATCCCATTTACCATCGGGTCAATCCCATTGCGCCCCATTATTTGCCCGATGAGGAAAGTGTCCATGAAATCTCCCGGGTGCTTTTGGAAAACCTCTTGGAACTCAAGGAAAGTGGTAGCAGTGGCACCTCACGTTTTTTTCAGGATGCCGTTGAGGGATTGATAGGAGGGTTGATCTGGCGCTTGAAAGAGGACTTTCCAGACTACTGTACTATTCCCCATATGATAGCACTCTACCAACACCTCGATACGGAACAGTTGGTGCGTTTCTTAAGTGCCGAACTGACTTCCAAGGCCATGGCCGATGCTTTTATCAGTGGGGTGGATTCCGATAGGCAGACCGCAGGGGTGAAAAGTACCCTCGCCAATGCCTTCAAGAAAATCAGTACCCGGAAAATATTTATGGTCCTCTCTGCAGATGAGGTGTCTCTGGATATCAATAATCCCCAAAACCCCTCGGTCATTTCCATAGTGAACAACCCTAAAAAGGAAACCTCACTGTCTCCCGTAATAGCTACAATCATTCATACGATTTCCAAACAGATGAGCGAGCGGAACCGTCTGCCCTCTTTTTTTCTTATCGAAGAGGCTTCCACCATACGCCTATTGAATATGCATCGGATACCGGCCACACTGCGGAGCTACGATATAGCAACGGTCTATGTGCTCCAGGACAAGATCCAAAATGATATGCTCTACGGGGACAAGGCCAGTAAGGCAATATTGAGCAATCTCTCTTATCAATTCTTTGGCAAGGCCAATGACCCGGACACGGCCAAATACTATGAACGCTTTTTTGAGATTGTAAAGAAGCAGTCTAAGAGTGTTAACAAAGGGTACAACCTCAATTTTGATACCCGGGTGACCCAAAGCGAACGGGAAGTGGCCAAGACCCGGGCAGATGCTTTCTATGGATTGAGGCAGGGAGAATTTGTGGCGTTTTTTGATGGGATAGATAAAAAAATACGGTTCAAGAATCCGAGGATTGCACGGAACTTACCCCAACCTGAACCAAAAACACCTCAAGAATTAAAATTAAATTTTGACCGAATTCATAGCGAGGTACGGTCAATGAAACTGTTGTGACAACAATGGAAAATTATTGATTTCAACTCGAATTACATTAAAATTGTTTCATCAAGCGAGTTTTTTGACCACCGTTTTATTGAACTTTTATAGTGAAATGTGATTATTCAGGTCAATAATGAATTAGTTGTTTCTGGAATCGGACGTCCAAGCATCACAATTAATCAAGGTGAAACGAAAAAATCTTTTGGAGTGGATTATGTGCCTGGAAAATTGACTATGAGTCAAAATGCTTGGGAGCTAATCACTAATGATACTATTGGTTCATTTGACTTTCAATTTGATTATTACACTTCCAAAGGCCAAAATTTAGACATCAAGAGATTCAAAGCAATCTTATCAAAAAATCTTTTAGATTCAAATTACTTGATTATCAACATTTATGATTTTAGAAATAGAAAATATCGCAAATGGTAAGGACCTTACACTGAAGAAGATTACTTGGTAGAGTTAAATTACCCAAATGGACCAATTTATGTCCGATATAACTAAAGTTCAAATAAACGATTGAAAAGTGGCTAAAAAAAGGACTAAACATATTATTCATGAAGATGAAATCGAAATAGGTCCGCTTCAACTTCAATTGATGTTTGGTCAATCATGGAAAGATGATATTGAAATTGCGGTTAATTCAATTTTCTGTGATTGTGGTGCTCAAAACAGAAAGTTAATCAAATACAAAAGTTACCTTAACGACCTAAATGATGTTATTTTAAAAGGATGGTGTAGTTCATGTAAAACAATTGCCTCCCGATATATTGAGACTGGAGAGAAAAAAGGAATCGAAAAAATTGCCAACAAAATCAGGAAGCTAAATAAAAAGTAAAATTCAAATAAACGATTCACAGAAAGGATTTTATCTGCTATCTAGCATCATTTTTGTAAATTTATATCACAAAGCTATTTCAATGAACATGTCAGAGTCAAAATCCACTAAAAAAGAACTAGTAGGTTGGATAGAATCCTTGAAGGATGATACAATCCTAGGGCTTTTGAATTCAGTAAAACTTTCGAGTGAAGGAAAGTCAGGTGACTGGTGGGACGAACTCACAGAAAGTGACAGGGTAAATATTCTTTCAGGGATAAGAGACTTTGAAAAGGGTCTGACGATGAGCTCAAAAGACTTTTGGAACGGCCTGGCCAATGGATGATTTGTATGAAGTACATTGGACCGAAAGGTCATTATCCAACGCATTGGAAATTAAAGCATATCTAAAAAGAAAGTTCAACAAAAAGGAAATAGTAAGTTTTGAGGAACTTTTGAAGCAATTTGAGAATACAGTATCCAATTTTCCAACTCTTTATCCGGAATCACAAAAAAAGAAATCTTTAAGACGAGCTGTAATCCATAAAAATACCACTATCTATTATATTTTTAAAGAAGATAAGGTTACTGTCATTGCTATGAAAGATAATAGACAGCTCAATCCGCATGGCTAAAGTTCAAATAATTTATGACCTATAAGCCCCTTTCACATTTTAGGTAAAAGCCAATTTTTTAAATGAGATTGTATTTATTCACTTTTTATTTTCTCTTCTTATCTTGGAATTTGTTTTCCCAAACGGTGGCCGTTTCCGGAAAAGTGGTTGACAATTCTGGGATCGAAGTTTCCTTTGCCAGTATAGTCTTCACTAAAATCAATGATTCTATGACCACCTATGGAACCTTGGGTCTTGAGGATGGCAGCTTTTCGTTGACATTGAAGAAAGATAATTATTCTGTCCAAGTATCCGTTGTGGGACTGGTTTCCAAAACGTTTGGTTTTGACCTTTCCAACAGTAAGGATACAATGGATTTGGGGAAACTTGTCATCGAATCTGAAACCCAACTGGATGAGGTCGTGGTCAGGAACACCACTTCCGCAGTAAAACTGGGACTTGACAAAAAGGAGTACGATGTTTCAAAAGACTTGCTTTCCAAGGGAGGTACACTGGTGGATGTGATGCAGAATGTACCCTCCGTCCAAGTTGACGGCAGTGGGAATTTGAGTTTGAGGGGCAATGCCAATGTGCTCATCCTTTTGGATGGAAAACCCAGTGGTTTCGCCAGCAGTGCCGAATTTCTTCGGGCCATACCTGCCAGCAGTATTGCCAAAGTGGAAGTGATCACCAACCCATCAGCAAAGTTTACGGCCGAAGGTGCTGCCGGAATCATCAACATCATTCTTAAAAAGGGAACCGTAAGGAAACTAAATGGAAGTGCCGAGATTTTTACGGGGCACCGATTTAACCTAGGTTCCAATGTTAATTTGAACGGCGCCACCAAAACCGGCTCTTGGTTCACCAATGCGGGCATTGGATATTCTGAACCGCTGGGCAAGAGTTGGATATCCTTGAATGACTTTTTGGCTGACCCAGACAGTACCGAACAAAGATCTGAACGCTTGCGCAAGCAGCTATATGTTTTGTTGAATGTTGGTGGTAGTAAAAGCCTTGGTGAAAAACAAACGCTATCGGGAAGTGTGACCTATCGAAGGGTAAAGGCAAGCAACGAAAACACCACCAATTACGAAGACTTTAATGATAGAACATTAACCTCCGTTGTCAACCGGGCCGAGGAGGAGGATCAAAAAGGAAGTTTTTTTCAGGGAAGAACGGATTATATTATTCAACTGGATACGTTGGGACAAAAATTGGAAGTGGGCTTCAGTGGCGAGTTGGCCCAAAATGATGATAATGCCCAAATTTTAGAGAACACCCTATTTCCCGATTCAAACAACATCGGGTTTGATCTTAGCTCCAATGCGGAAAACCGACAGCAATTTTTAGTTTCGACAGATTATAGCTTACCCTTTCAAAAAGACTCCAAATTGGAACTTGGATATTTGTCCACTTTGGGTTCCACAAAAAACGACTATGAAGTCAGTACAGATACCGATACGGGAATCGTTGACATACCGGAGTTCACGAACGATAGTGAATATCGGGAGAACGTACATGCATTTTACGCTCAATACACTCAGTCTTGGAAAACATTTTCCTTCAAACTTGGGTTGAGATCTGAAACTACGGATATCCTTATCAAGGCAAATGCCACGGATTTTCAACAAAAGAAAAATTACACGGACTTGTTTCCTTCGGCATTTTTCAATTATAAACCTGGCAAGGGGAACGCAACCTTCAATTTGAGTCTGTCTCGACGCATCGGAAGACCTTACTACAAATTGGTGGTGCCCTTTTCAAGCTACACGGATAGGCGTAATATTTTTGTGGGAAACCCGGACATCGACCCCAGATATATAAGTAGTGTGGAACTGGCTTTTTCGGGGAAAATTTTTGAAAAATTCCAAATCATTCCAACCCTGTACCTAAGGGATACCAAGAATGAAATGGAGTTTTTTGTGGAGAAAAGAACCATAACCGTGGGCTCCGAAACCCGAGAGGTTTTTGCATCCACCATCGCAAACATCGGCAATTATACCGCCTATGGTTTAGAGTTGAGCATTGTACACAAACCAACCAACTGGTGGAATATATATCTCGAAACCACTTTCAATGGTTTTAAGCAAGTTGGCAACGTCAGGGGAGCAAGTTTCAACGGGGAAGGAATGTTGTTTTACGGACGGTTCAACCATACGTTCAACTTGTTAAAGTCCTTGAAACTGCAATGGCAGAACAATTACAGGGGTCCCATTGAAACAGGGCAGTATAGACGAAAGGGTATTTACTATATGAATCTGGGACTGAGCAATACAATTTTTAACGACCGGTACACTTTGACCCTTAATTATAGTGATGTGTTGAATTCAAATAAAAGGATTGTTACAACATATGGCGATGGATTTATAAGAGAACTTACGCTGCAGAACAGAGTTCCGCAACTTAATATATCCCTGTCCTACAGGTTCGACTCCAAAAATAGGGTCAAAGAAGGCCTTCAATACGACGATGTTAAGATTATCAATTAGTTTTTTAATCATTAAAGTTCAACTAAACGATACCTAAAACATTCCTGATATAATTCCCTTTGACAAATTTTTAATAAATATGCGCCAATAATATGTTAGAATGCGTATATTGTATGTAAATACTATTATTATGGCAACAATCAGAAAATCATTAACTATAACTGCTGCCCAGGAAGAGTGGATAAAATTACAAATCGAGAATGGTGGCTTCGCAAACGATAGTGAATACATGCGACATCTAATACGATTAGATGAGGAGCGCAATAGGGAGTTTCTAATCACTAAGGCGGCCATACAAGATGGTTATGATAGTGGCGTAAGTTCTAAAATCAGGTCTGTTGATGAAATTATTGAAGCTGCGATAGTTCGTAAAAAGAACAGAAATGCCTAGATATTATTTATCGTCCAAAGCGGATGACGATATCGATGATATAGTGGATTATACCTTGGAAACTTGGGGTGAATCACAGACGCATATCTATGTTACCGAATTATACCAATTTTTACAAACTCTGGCAGATAATCCCGATCTTGGTCGAAGTGCTTCAGAATTTGCAGCTCTACTTAGAAGATACAACTATAAGGCACACACAATTTTTTACGAACCAACTGAAAAGGGCATATTCGTTGTTCGCATTTTAGGACAAGTAAGAGATTTCAAAAGACATCTTTAACCGATATTTATCTGATTAAAAAGTATAAATAAACGATACAACTTTTAATCCAACAAATAAAAAGTGAGCATATTCTCTTATCATTTGGCCGAGATTCCCTGTTTTGAAGCGATAAGAGGAATATTCTCCAGTCCTATTTCCAAAAACACCAAGGGACTGATTCACTCCGAATATATGACCGTAATGACCTTGGGTTCACCCATCATTTCAACCTCTAGAGTTTTAATAGGACAAGTAGCGGTTTTTGCGCAATGGGAAGATGAAATTGCACTTCAAAATTATTTGGAGCAAACCAGTTTTGGAAAGATCTTGGCAAAAAGTTGGCATGTTCGATTGTCCTTTATAAGGGAATGGGGGAAATTCAGTGGATTCACAATCCCGCAGCATAGCTGTAAATTGGAAAGCCCAAATTCTCCCGTGGTTGCCGTGACCATAGCAAGAATGAAGCCTTTTTCCGTACCACGATTTATTCATTGGGGAAGGCCCGTGGAAAAACTGGTAAGAGACCATCCAGGAACTACACTTTCCTTAGCATCAGTAAAGTTTCCAAATACTGTTTCAACTATTTCAATTTGGAAAACCGAGAAAGAAATGACCGACATGGTTCATGGACATAGTGCCGTGGAAAAACCAAAAAGACACAAGGCTGCAATGAAAGAAAGAGAACGAAAGGACTTTCACTTTGAATTCACCACACTAAGGTTTAAGCCTATTGGCGAATTTGGTACTTGGAAGGGCCGATCAAATTATATTCCCAAGACTTAAAGAATTTTAGGGATAAATGGGGACACCGCATAAAAAACAAACCTTTCAAGATTGGATCACACAGCAATGGGTCATTCTTTTTGGCCATAGAATTGACAGAACTAGTCACCAATGGCTACTCGGCCCTTTTGGTGGGACAAATGGTATTGGTCTCAAATTTATCACGCAATTAGCGGAAAGTGAAAATTTAATTATTGATGACCAAACAGAAATGAAGGGGTTGATCCAATCAATAGACCAACTTAATATACCTGAAAACGAATTGGCATCCCTATCCCAAAGTGTAATTGATTTTTATGAAAACACATCCAATTATGACCTTCGATTAAAAGTTAAGTGGAATCCGTTCTTCAAAATTTTTGGTGTTCTACTGAGATTGATTTTCAGTAAAAGAATAGAGCAATTAAATGTTCCGATTCAAAACATTGCGGATTCTAAAGGATTGAAAAGCGAAATAATCCATTTGCTCGATAAAAAAACGAATGAACCAAAACGGACAATCTGGCTTAGATCATTTAAGGCAACGGGACAAGTAGTATATTCAGGAGTATATGAAACTTGTACCCTCCCTTCGGGTCAGGCGTGCATAAAAGCAATTTTTCCTTTACCAAATGGAAGTGCAACAGTCATTTTAACTCCTAGAGTCGGTGAGAAAGGTGACCTAATCTTGGAATCCTCCGGACAACAAATTGGCGATAGTGGATTTTACTTTTTGCTAGAAGATTCCAAAGGAGAACTATGGGCTAAATTCACCAAATCATTTAAAGATAAACTGGTCGTAACTGGCGAAAATGGAAAAATAACTGCTATACAAACGCTAACTTTATGGAATTTAAGGGTTTTGCGTTTTGAGTACAGTATAGAAACCATTAGGCCCAAGGAAATCTAAACTAATGAACAATGCCGAAGATTGAATTGAAAACTGAAATTAAAGCCGATAAAGAAATCGTTTTTGATTTGTCCAGAAGCATTGATTTGCATAAAATTTCAACTGAACAGACAAAAGAAGAAGCAATAAAAGGCAAAACTTCCGGTCTCATTGGCAAAGGTGAATGGGTAACGTGGAGAGCTAAACATTTTGGATTCTACCAAACCCTGACTTCTAAAATTGTCGAATTTGAAAGACCGGATTTTTTTGTGGATGAAATGGATAAAGGGGCCTTTAAAAGTTTTAGGCATCAGCATTATTTTAGAAAGTCTGATTTCGGCACCTTGATGATTGATTATTTTGAATATAAGTCACCACTAGGGTTTTTGGGAAACCTTGCTGATAGCTTGTTTTTGGAGAAATACATGAAGACATTGCTTGAAAAACGCAATCAAACGATAAAAGAGTTTGCGGAATCAGAAAAGTGGAAGGAAGTACTGAAGAAATAAAATTTCAAATAAACTATAGTGTCAAAATGAGTTGGGATTTATTCGTGCAAGATTATGGAGATTTTGAGTCTTTGGAAGAAATCCCCGATGACTTTGAACCGCAATCAATTGGTAAGAGGTCAGAAATAATTGATAAGATAAAAGCGGTTGAACCAACAGTGGATTTTTCAAATCCATCTTGGGGAATATTGGTGAACGGACAATTCTCAATAGAGTTTAATATGGGCGATTCTGAGGAATCCGATGGTTTCGTGATCCATGTGAGAGGAAATGAACTTGCGGTGCCATGTATCGGAAATATATTGAATAGCCTTAAATTAAGAGCGGCAGATGGTTCTAGCCCTTTATTCTTTGATGTTGAAAAGTCCAAAAGAAATCTACAAAAATGGATTGATTATAGAGATTCAATTCTTAATAGATAAAGTTCAAATAAACGATTGTTGTCTATGCCAAATTATTTGCTTAAATTGAATCATTATTAATAATATTGGTTCAATATGGGGGTAATTAGAAAATCTATCACTTTTACGGAACAACAAGATGCCTTTGTCAAAAGTTTGATCGAGCAAGGGTTCTACACGAACGACAGCGAATATATCAGGGACATAATTCGAAAGGATCAAGAGCGTAGAAAACGTATCGTTGATTTGAATGAAGCGTTGATCGAAGGAATTGAAAGCGGTCCGACCGATGCTACTATAGATAGTATTTGGGAAGAAGCCATAAACGAGCACAATGCCGGAAAATAAATTTGTCATTAGTGCAAAGGCAAAGGCAGATTTGAAGGCCATTGCCAAATACACAATAAAAAAGTTCGGTGAGGGGCAATCTTTAAAATATGCACAGGGACTCAAAACTATTTTAGCTGATTTGGGCGACAACCCTGAACTCGGAAAGAGATATGTGGCAGTAAAGGACAAAATGTTGCTACGCTATAGGTACAAGGCACATGTCATATTCTATTTTGTGGAAAATGAGAAAATATTCATTGTAAGAGTTTTGGGCGGTCGGATGGATTTTCCAAAACACCTTAAGTAAAGTTCAAATAAACGATAACTTGCTACTGAAAGTGTTTAAGCAAAAATAATTTCAAACCGGAGATATCAGTTCATAACAATATGAATACGGATAAGCAAATAGAGATTTACCAAGCTAATGATGGTTCCACTCATATAAACGTTCAATTTGAGCAAGATACCGTTTGGTTGACACAGGCGCAAATGGGTCAACTATTTGAAAAAAACAAACGTACAATTTCGGAGCATATAAGAAACATTTTTAAAGAAGGTGAACTGGATGAAAAACTGGTTGTCCGGAAATCCCGGACAACCACTCAGCATGGTGCCATTGAAGGGAAGACACAAACCTCCAACGTGAATATTTACAATTTAGATGTAATAATTTCTGTAGGTTATAGGGTAAAATCTCAAAGAGGAACACAATTTAGAATCTGGGCTTCCAATATTCTAAAGGAATATCTAATTCAAGGCTACGCTGTAAATGAAAAACGTTTGGCCCAAAAAGAGCAAGAAGTACAGCTTCTAAAAGGAGGCATACAAATATTGAGCAGGGCCATTGAAGAAAAAATAGAAGATAATGAATGGCTTACAGTTTATGCCAAAGGCTTAAGCTTGTTAGATGATTACGATCATGAGCAATTAGACGCCAAAGGATTAACCTCAAGAGAAGCCAACTATTTATCTATAGATGCTTACTTTGAGGTAGTAAACCAAATGAAATCTGAATTTGATAGTGCCGTATTTGGAAAGGAAAAAGATAAAAGCTTTCAAAGCTCTTTAACCCAAGTCGCAAAGGGTTTTGACGAAAAGGATTTTTATCAGGACTATCTCATAAAGTGTGTAAATAGAAAATTAGCGGGGGCATGCCCCCGCTAATTTTTTGTCTAATTTTAAATATTTGCACATTATAGACTTCCATAAACCCTGACATGTTCACACTGGTCAGACCAACCCCTTCTATGCTGACTTTCGAATCTTCATCAGCAATGTTTCCAAATGGAAGGAGGTCGATTTGGATACGGCCTTTCCATAGGAGTACAAAAGCGTTGTCTTTTAAGTGCACAATCCGGTGAAAACGGACACCCATTCCGCTGGAAAGCGGACAGTGATTCCGGAATAAAACGGACACCCGTTCCGCGGCAAGGCGGACAGTGATTCCGTTTCAAAGCGGACAGCTGTTCCGGGGCAAAACGGACACTTTTCCCATCTTAGAGCCATTAACTTTTAAAGGAAGGGATAATGGCCAACAATCCGATAGGTATGAGAGAAGTACGCGAACTATTAC
>NZ_JBSXNR010000065.1:0-8093 GCF_056857735.1 Flagellimonas sp. L-11 | reverse complement strand
AGTACAAATGCTTCAGCAGAGTCCTTCAATGCAAAAATAAAAGCCTTTAGGGCTCAGTTTAGAGGTGTCAAAAATGTAGAGTTCTTCCTATTTAGATTAACAACAATTTTTGCATAAACACAACAATTGGTCTTGATCCACAATTGGTCTTGATCCAAGAAAGGGGAGAGTCAAAGGGTGTAAATAAAAAATCCTTGACAATCAATAGATTATCAAGGATTTAAGCGGTCTGGACGGGACTCGAACCCGCGACCCCCTGCGTGACAGGCAGGTATTCTAACCAACTGAACTACCAGACCAATGATTTTATCTTTGTAAGACTCCGACAACAGTCAGATTCAAATCTTGTTCATTGCTTTTTTAAAGCGAGTGCAAATATACACTCTCATTTCGGATTCGGCAAAACATTTTTTTAAAAAAATGGTCAAACAAATTTTTGCCGCTCAATCATAAAGGAATTCAATACTTGGGAGAACCCTGATCTAACATCCACGCCCACATATTTTATTTGGTATTGTGCACATTTTAGTTTGAGGCTTTTCTGGTATTGCAACACTTTTTCCGAATATGCCTTTTTTATGGAATCGGCATACAAATCTATTTGCTCGCCCGTTTCCACATCAACAAAACGTTTGGGGGCATTGTCAAAATCAAAGTTGAGCTCGTGGGCTTGATCTAATAAATGAAAAAGAACCACGGCGTGTTTGTTGTATTTAAGGTGCCGAAGCGCTTCAAAAAGTTTTTCCTCTTCGGTCTCCGTTTGGAACATATCCGTAAACAAAAAAATCAAGCTTCTTCGGTGTATTTTCTCCGCTATTTGATGTAGAAACGTGTAGGTTTTGGTCTCTTTTGTGTTTGTTTTATGCGTGGCCACTTCGTTCAATTTGGAATACAGCATTTGAAAATGGCGTTCACTGTTCTTTTCCGAAGCGTGGAAATCGTAGGTGTCCGAATAGATGCTCAAGCCAACGGCATCCCGTTGTTTCTTCAAAACCTGCATCAAAGCGGCGATGGAAAGCACCCCAAAACCAATTTTGTTGAGGTTGTCCAAGGAATACTCTTTCACTTCCGGATAGTACATCGAACTGGAGTTGTCCAAGATCATGTGGCACCTAAGGTTGGTCTCGTCCTCAAAGCGTTTGGTGTATAAGCGGTCTGTTCGTGCAAAAAGTTTCCAATCAATATGTCTGGTACTTTGCCCTGGGTTATAAATTTTATGTTCCGCAAACTCAGCGGAGAACCCGTGGAACGGACTTTTATGGATTCCACTGATAAACCCTTCCACAATTTGGTGTGCCAAAAGCTCTAAATTTTGGAAAAGGGTTGCTTTGCTAAGTTCCGATCGTACGTCCATAACTAATTTGTGCAGACAAGATAAAATAAAAAAGGCTTGGCAAGTGCCAAACCTTTTTTAAAATCTAATTCCCTAATTGTTATTACAGAGCTGCATCAATGGCATCTGTATATACTTTTTTAGGAGATACGCCTACTTGACGGTTAACAACCTCACCGTCTTTAAAAACTAAAACGGTTGGAATGTTGCGTACGCCATATTTAGCGGCAAACTGTTGGTTTGCATCAACATCTACCTTGCCAACAACAGCTTTGCCATCGTATTCTTGCCCTACTTCTTCAATGATCGGACCTACCATTCTACAGGGTCCGCACCATGCTGCCCAAAAATCTACTAGGACAGGCTTGTCACTTTTTAAAACTACTTCGTCAAAAGTTGCATCTGTTATTTCTAGTGCCATCTTATTTATTTTAATATTGTGCAAAGTTAGTCAAATAATGCCCATGTAACTTACATACGGCGTATTCGTTTTAATTATTGCGCCATTGACAATAATTATGATCTAATTCAGCTTGTAGTGAATTTCATTTGCTTCCAGTTCGGAAAGTAACTCGCTGTTTATCTTCACCTTTTGTTTTCGGCTCGATAATTTGAGTTTGATTTCCTCCTGCATCTCATAAATTACAAAACTTATGGGATGATCCCCTTTATGTAATGTTAAAGTGTCTTTCAAGGTTTTGATACGTTGTTCCTGCAGACGATCTATGTTCAGTTTGATGGTAAGCTTTTTCGCAAAGGCATCCATCACGTCCTGAAGCTGTTTAAAATCGTTGAACTGAAGCCTTGGATCCCCTTTCTTGCCCGTGTCCCGGTTTACCCAGCCCTCGCGCACAAACGCCCGCACATGTACAAAAGAGTTGATCATTAAAAAATGACGGAACTTTAGGTATTCCTCACCAAAAATGCGCAATTCGTACGAATCGTTGTAATCTTCCAAAGTGAAGAGCCCCCAACCTTTACCGTTTTTAGAGACTCGGTGTTGTACATCGGTAATTACACCGGCTACGGTCAACTCACGATTCACATGCTCCTCTAAACGAGAGAAATCGGATACCGTATTCTTGCAAAATGCCTTGATCTCCTTTTTGAAATCATCCAAGGGGTGACCAGAAATGTAGATGCCCACCACTTCTTTTTCCCGACGCAACTTTTCCATGGTGCCCCATTCCTCGCAGGGCGGAACAATGGGTTCGGGAATTTGAACCTCACTAGCTTCACCAAAAAGGCTTACTTGGGATGAATTTTGGTTCTCCTGAAACTTGGAGCCGTACTTCACGGCCTTCTCCAAGAAGGAAATGCCATCGCCATCATCATGGAAATACTGGGCGCGGTGCGTATCACCGAAGGAATCAAACCCTCCGGCCAAGGCCAGATTTTCGAATGCCTTTTTATTGGCTGCACGCAAATCAACCCGTTTGGCCAGATCAAATATGGATTTGTATGGGCCTTCTTCCTTACGGTTTTCCACAATGGTCTCCACTGCCGACCGCCCCACACCTTTAATGGCGCCCATGCCAAAACGTACCGCATTGTCCTTGTTTACGGCGAATTTATAGTAGGATTCGTTCACGTCCGGCCCCAACACCTCAAGCCCCATTCGTTTACATTCCTCCATAAAAAAGGTAACCTGCTTAATATCATTCATGTTGTTGGACAACACTGCGGCCATATATTCGGCAGGGTAGTGGGCCTTTAAATATGCTGTTTGGTATGCGATATAGGCATAACAGGTGGAGTGACTTTTGTTGAAGGCATAGGAGGCAAATGCTTCCCAATCCTTCCAGATTTTTTCCAGCACATCCCGTGGGTGACCGTTTTTCTCCCCGCCGTCCAAGAACTGGGGCTTTAATTTTTCAAGTAGGGCGAATATCTTTTTACCCATAGCCTTCCGGAGCACGTCCGCATCACCTTTGGAGAATCCGGCCAGTTTTTGTGAGAGCAACATCACCTGCTCTTGGTATACGGTAATCCCGTAGGTTTCTTGGAGGTATTCCTCCATTTCGGGGAGGTCGTAGCTAATCTCCTCTTCACCATGCTTTCGTGCAATAAAACTTGGAATGTATTCCATTGGGCCTGGGCGGTACAGGGCATTCATGGCAATAAGGTCATCAAAAACCGTAGGTTTCAGGTTTTTCATGTGCTTCTGCATCCCGGGTGATTCGTACTGGAATACCCCTACGGTTTCACCTCGTTGGAAGAGTTCATATGTTTTTTCATCATCCAGCGGAAAATCATCGGGGACCAATTCTATTCCCGTTCTGGCCTTCACGATTTTTACCGTATCCTTGATCAAGGTCAAGGTCTTTAATCCCAAGAAATCCATTTTTAACAGCCCGGCGCTTTCCACTACGGAGTTGTCGAACTGGGTAACGTAAAGGTCAGAGTCCTTGGCAACGGATACAGGTACAAAATTGGTAATGTCATCCGGAGTAATGATTACTCCACAGGCATGAATCCCTGTGTTTCGCAACGACCCTTCAAGAACACGGGCCATTTTAAGGGTTTGCCCTTCCAAATCATCGGTTTCTGCAATATTTAGGAGCTCATACACCTTCTCCAAGTCATCGGAACGGAACTTCTTCTTCAAATCGGCTTCGTCCACTCCAAAAATCTTATTGAGCTTGGACATGTTGGGAATCAATTTGGCTATACGGTCGGCGTCGCCCAGGGGCAAATCCAACACACGAGCAGTATCGCGAATGGACGATTTGGCCGCCATGGTTCCATACGTAATGATTTGCGCCACTTGGTTGGCCCCGTATTTATTGATTACGTAGTCCATTACACGGCTACGGCCCTCGTCATCAAAATCAATATCGATATCGGGCATGGACACCCTGTCCGGATTCAGGAACCGCTCAAAAAGCAGATCGTACTTTAAGGGGTCGATGTTGGTGATCGTCAAACAGTATGCCACCACAGAACCGGCTGCGGAACCCCTCCCAGGCCCTACGGACACATCCATATTGCGCGCTTCGCGGATAAAATCTTCTACAATCAAAAAGTAGCCCGGATAGCCTGAGTTTTTAATGATTTCCAACTCAAAATCTATCCGTTCCCTGATTTGATCCGTAAGTTCTCCGTACCGTTTTTCGGCTCCTTTATATGTGATATGCCTCAGGTAGGCATTCTCACCGCGATTACCTCCGTCGATTTCATCTTCTGGGTCTTTAAATTCTTCTGGAATACTGAATTTGGGGAGCAAAATATCACTGGCAAGGTCGAAGGGCTCAATTTTGTCCACAATTTCCTTGATGTTCAAAATAGCATCGGGTAAGTCTTTGAAGAGTTCCTTCATTTCGTCCGAAGACTTAAAATAGTACTCTTGGTTGGGAAGGCCGTAACGGTAACCTCTGCCTCGCCCGATGGGGGTGGATTGTTTTTCCCCATCCTTTACGCACAGTAAAATATCGTGTGCCTCGGCATCTGTTTTATTGCAATAATAGGTGTTGTTGGTGGCGACGAGTTTTACATTATGGTCTTTGGCCATACGTACCAAAACTTGATTTACACGATCTTCGTCTTCTTGGCCGTGGCGCATTATTTCGATGTAAAAATCGTCGCCAAATTGCTCTTTCCACCACAAAAGGGCTTCTTCGGCCTGTTTTTCACCAACATTTAAAATTTTGTTGGGGACTTCACCGTACAAGTTTCCGGTAAGGGCGATTACATCTTCCTTATATTGTTCAACAACTTTTTTGTCGATTCTAGGTACGTAGTAAAACCCATCGGTATAGGCAATGGATGACATTTTAGCCAGATTGTGGTACCCTTTTTTGTTTTTGGCCAAGAGCACAATTTGATGCCCGTAGTCCTTTACGTTTTTATTGGTGTGGTCCTCGCAGACAAAGAATTCACAACCTACAATGGGGGTAATTTCTTTTTCGGTAGCTTGTTCCCCATTGGCTATGAGTTCTTCATTTTTGGCCTTGGCCGCTTTGTTGTGTCCCATTACTTCCTTCACAAAATGAAAAGCGCCCATCATGTTGGCATGGTCGGTAAGGGCAACTGCAGGCATGCCATGGTCGGCCGTTGCCTTCACCAAATCTTTTATGTTGATGGTGGACTGAAGCACGGAGAATTGGGAGTGGTTGTGCAGGTGGACAAAAGGCTCGTCTTCCAAGGTCTCTACATTCTCTTGGATTTCCTCATCCGAAACACCTCCTGTGTCCTCCGCCCAAAGTGCATCGGCTATTTCTTTTGATGCGGCCTTTAGGTTGATGTGCTTTAACCCGATGAGTTCTATCTCTTGTGGGTTGGCCTCGGAGAAACGCTCAAAATAATCGGGTTGAACGTCTAGTTCTTGGCGGGAATATTGTTTTTTACGGACCAACTCCAAAAAGCAACGTGTGGTGGCTTCCACATCGGCCGTTGCGTTGTGTGCTTCGGCAAATGGTTCCCCGAACAAAAACTCGTGCAGTTCGGTCAGGGTAGGCAATTTGAATTTTCCACCACGTCCCCCGGGTATTTTACAGAGCTCTGCGGTATGTTCGGTACAGGTGTCGAGTACTGGGAGTTCGGTCATTGGACTTTCCACGCCTTCACGGTGGAATTCACACCCCATAATGTTAATGTCGAACCCTACATTTTGACCCACAATAAATTTTGTCTGTTGCAAAGCCTTGTTGAAGGCTTCCAACACCTCGTTCAACGGAACGCCTTTTTCTTCGGCCAAGGCGGTGGAGATGCCGTGTATCTGTTCCGATTCGTAAGGTATGTTGAACCCTTCGGGCTTTACCAAAAAGTCTTGGTGTTCTATTAAATTACCGAGCTCATCGTGCAACTGCCATGCTATCTGGACGCATCTTGGCCAATTATCGGTATCGGTAATGGGGGCGTCCCAACGTTTGGGCAAACCAGTGGTTTCCGTATCAAAAATCAAGTACATAAGCTATCTGTCTTGGTCAAAAAAAAGAATGAATAAAAATAAGGAAGAAGAAAGGTTTGATAAAAAAGAGTTGTGAGGAGTTATCAACCAATAAAAATGGCAAAAAGGAGTTGGGGATTAATGGATTTGGATTATATTTGCACCCGCTTAACAGATAAGCGACTGATTTCCGGGAAATCGGAAATGACATTTTAAAATAAAAGAATTAATAATCAGGGTCGGGCACCCTACAAATTAATGTGATATGCCAGTTAAAATTAGACTTCAGAGACACGGTAAAAAAGGTAAACCATTCTATTGGGTGGTAGCTGCAGATGTAAGAGCGAAAAGAGATGGTAAATATTTGGAGAAGTTGGGAACTTATAACCCAAACACCAATCCAGCCACAATCAATCTTGATATTGACGGTTCTGTAAAATGGTTGCAGAACGGTGCACAGCCAACCGACACCGCTAGAGCAATTCTTTCTTATAAAGGAGTGATGATGAAGCACCACTTGATGGTAGGTGTTCGCAAAGGCGCAATGACCGAAGAGCAGGCTGAGGAGAAATTCAAAGCTTGGTTGGAAGAGAAAGAGCAAAAAATCCAAGCCAAAAAAGAAGGTTTGACCAAAGCTGAAGCCGAGGCCAGAGCCAAAGCATTGGAAGCTGAGAAGGAAGCGAACGCCAAGAGAGCTGCCGCTGCTTTGCCGGAAGAAGAGGAAGTAACTGAAGAAGCTGCCGAAGAGACTGCCGAAGCCGCTACAGAGGAGGCCACTGCTGAAGCTGAAGCTCCTGCGGAAGAAGCTCCTGATGCAGAGGAACCTTCCAAAAAAGAAGAATAGAAACGTAGGACGATGCGCAAGGAAGACTGCTTCTACCTGGGCAAAGTCGTTTCAAAATATAGTTTTAAGGGTGAGGTGCTGGTTAAACTGGACACCGATGAGCCCGATAGTTACGAAAACATGGAATCAGTACTTGTTTCTTTAGGAAACAATCTGGTTCCATTTTTTATTGATAAATGTCGATTGCACAAATCCAACCTGCTCCGCATCGATTTTGAAGAGGTGAAGGACGAACCTACTGCGGATAAGCTTATTGGTTCCGAATTATACCTTCCTCTGACTATGTTGCCTCCACTAACAGGCAACAAGTTTTATTTTCATGAGGTAATCGGTTTTACCCTAATGGATGAGGTTTATGGAGATATTGGTCTTGTGGAATCCATTAACGATAGTACTTCACAAGATTTATTTGAAGTAAAAAAAGGAGACAAGGAATTGTTGATTCCTGTCAGCGATGAAATAATCAAAAAGGTTGACCGCAAGAACAAGACAATTTTTGTGAAGACCCCCGAAGGTTTGGTGGATTTATATCTAGGTAAAAAATAAAAAGGAGGCAAATCAATACCTCCCTATTGACTTAATAAAACTAGACGAAATATTATTTTTTTCACTTGCCGCCACCAAGGTAAAAACCTAATGATATGCCCAAGTAGGAGTTTATAGGTATCTTTTAAAAATGAAAAGAGGACTATCTCATAAAGTGTGTAAATAGAAAATTAGCGGGGGCATGCCCCCGCTAATTTTTTGTCTAATCTTGCCTGTCGGCAGACAGGTTTTAAATATTTTCACATTATGAAGAAAGAAGAATTGTTCAACGACGATTTCCTGAAGCAGTTCAAATCGGGAGACGAGCTCAACGGTTTTCTCAAGGAACTCCAGAAACGCGGTATCGAGAAGATGCTGGAAGGGGAACTGGACGGCCATCTGGATTACGAAAGGCACCAGAGGTCCAAGGACGGCAACTCCCGTAACGGGCACTCCAAAAAGAAGGTGCGTACCTCTTTCGGGGAGTCCGAGATATCCGTCCC